>JBGAWA010000130.1:0-8290 GCA_044227805.1 Chitinophagales bacterium
AAAAGAAAATGTTTCACAAACCCTAAGCAGTTCTACGTCGGGGTTAAACCTGTTGCCGTCTTGAACTGCAAAATGTGGGTTTAATGGAAACAGGCACGGAATAGCAACCGCTCCTAAAGAAATGGTTTAGGCGCATGTTGCAGCGGAACAGCGAACCCTGATTTACTTTTCCACCATAAACTGATAGCCCTTTCCTTTCAGTGTGATTATTTCTATTCCCGAATCGGATTGAAAATAACCACGCAATTTGCGGATATAAACATCAAGGTTTCGGGAGTGAAAGAATGAATCGTCGCCCCAAACACGCAGCAGGAGCATTTTGCGATCGATGGGCCGGTTCATGTGCGAGGCGAGCAGCAGTAATATTTCTGTTTCCCGACTCGAGAGCTTAATCACAGAATTGCTGCTATGCAATTCCAGTTTTTTGGGATAGAACGTAAAGGTATTCAAACGGATTTCTTCCTGGCCATCCGCAACCGGTTGTCCGCCCGCTAACCGTAGTTGATTATGAATACGCGCAAGCAATTCTCCCATGCTGAAAGGTTTACGCATGTAGTCGGTGCCGCCGGCAGCAAACCCCTGCACCACATCATTGGTTTGGGTTTTGGCGGTTAGAAAAATAATAGGGAGTTGTGAATGTTTATCACGGATTCTTTTGCCAAGTTCATATCCGTCAATGTTCGGCAACATCACATCGAGCACACATATATCCGGCAGAAAAGTAGCGCAGCAGTCTATCACTTTGGCGCCGTCTTTCACCAGTAATACATCAAAACCATGTTGCAGCAGTGTTTCAGAAACGATGCGGCCAAGGTTCACTTCATCTTCCACATACAGCAACTTTATCTTCATGACAGCGCGGGAAAGGTTAAGGTGAAACAGCAACCACCGGTGGCAAGATTCTTTACGGTGATCGTACCATGGTGTTGCGACATCACCTGCCAGGCATAATGCAATCCGAGTCCATATCCTTTTACCGTATGGACATTGCCGGTTGGTACGCGGAAAAATTTATCAAATACTTTATCAAGATAGTCAGCGGAAATTCCCGGGCCGTCGTCGGCAAATATGATGGTCACCTTATCTGCCGACCGGAAAAATTTAATGGTAATTACGGGAGCCTGCTTTCCATATTTAAGGCTGTTGTCAAAAAGGTTGTAGAAGATCCCCTGCAATTGCACCTCATCACCATGAATAAAAATATCCTCCACAGCATGCTGGCACTGCACGCTGGCATTGCGCTGCTCAAGTACCGGTCCGAAGGTTTGTATGGTTTGCTCTATCAGTTGACTCACCCTGACGGGCTCAAGGTGCAGCGGCATGGAAGCATGACCCGGCAACATACTGTTTATGATCTTGTTCAGCAGCAAGTCGAGCCGCGACAGTTCCTGCGCCGTAATTCGGAGATACTCAGCGAGGGTGATATTTTGAACGGAAGGTTCCATTTGTTGCATGGCTTCCACCGCCACCTGCAGGGTGGCTAATGGTGTTTTCAACTCATGCGACATATTGCTGATGAAATCATCCTTCATGACAGCCAGCTTTTGCTGACTGTGCAGGCTCCGGATAGCGAAAAGAAAAGCGCCGCTCGTAATCAGTAAAAGTAGAAGAGCAAAGCCAATTTGTGGAAGGATCTTTTGCATAAGCACTTCTGAATAATTTTCAATCACGGCGGCAAAAGGCTGATCCGGAAAGTGACTGTCAAAATAAAAGAACGGTGTCGCTGCTGCTTGGGCACGGGCTTCTTTCAACCACGTGATCTTTACTGAAAGTTTTTGCCGGTGCAAATTATCCTCGAATAGTTTCTTCAGCAAAGTAGTGTCTCCTGCTACGAGATGACGGTCGAAGAACCGGTCGGTACCACCGGCGCGGGAAATGAAAAGCTTAACGCCCCTGTACAGCCGATCGTCCACCGTATCTCCGGAAAGCTGAATATTCACTTCTTCATCACTTGTCCCACGCTGCACCTGGTGCAGGGTGATTTTCGTTTGCAGGGTGTCATGTGGCAGACCATCAATGGTGGTATCGATAGCAATCACCCGGTAAGAGGTCTCTTCCCGTTGATGGGTTTCCTGTTGCTGTTGCATGCGTGGAAGGGAGGCTTCCTCGAGTATAGGATGGATAAGACTCCTGGAAATGATGGAATCCATTACACCCGAACGTGCGGCCTGGAATTGATCGGATATATTTTTCTGTAACAACATTTTTTCGCTGTAGTATTCAGCGTGCAACCAGCGCAAAACGAAAAGCGCAATCAATAATTCACTGGCTGTCATGAGCCATACAAGCAGCGATATTTTTTTGCGGAGATGCATCATAGCCTGGAGGCAAAGTTAAACGGAAGCGCATCGGTTTATCAGCCATTAACCTTAATTAACCTTAATTGGGATGGCATTAACTGACAGCATCGCAGGGTACAGATATTTTTACAGCAAAACTCTGTCACATGAAAAAACTGACTTTACTGTTTGCTTTTCTGCTGCCTGGCGTTGCCATTTATGCGCAAACATCAGGTGCCGTTTATTACCATGAAAAAACCACGTTGCATATCAATATCCAGGGCGATGCCCCTCCTCCGCCGAATCTCCCTCGTGAACGTAATGCCTTCACGGTGCTTTATTTCCAGCCCGACCAGTCATTGTATGTAAATGATCCGGACCGGGAAAATGATCCCGCCATGATTGAACAGGAATCGATAGATGGCAATGAAGGCGTTCATATCAAAATGTCTGCGCCGGATGACCGCTACTATTGTGATTTGAAGAATAGCCAATGCATTGATCAGCGTGACTTCATGCAGCGGCTTTTTCTTATTGAGAGAGATCTCCAGTCAACAGGCTGGAAAATTACCGGCCAACATAAAAGTATCCTGAACTATCCTTGTCAGGAAGCAATACGCGTGGATGATCGCAAAAAGGTTACAGCCTGGTTTACCACCTCCATACCCGTTTCCGCAGGTCCCGCTACTTATGGCGGATTGCCCGGACTGGTATTGGAAGTTTCCGTCAATGATGGCGACCGTGTAATAAGTGCTGTTGAAGTGAAACCTGGCGACCAGTCTGCCATGATAAAAAAACCAAAGGAGGGGAAGAAAGTGACGGAGGCGGAATTCAATAAGATTCGGGAAGACAAACTGAAAGAAATGGGTGTAGAGAGTGGTAGTGGCGGAAATGTGATTATCAGAATCAATGACCGTTAATCAGGCTGTATGAAGCTAACATTTATTGGTATGCTCTTCCTGATTTCTGTTCCTGCGTTTGCACAGCTAAGCCTGCAGGGCACGGTGGTGGATGAAGGAGCGTCTCCACTTGCCTATGTTTCTGCCGCCCTGCTGAATCCATCCGACTCCACGCTGGATTTCTTCGGCATCAGCAATGCCGGCGGCACATTTGAAATCAGGAATATATCAGCCGGTAAGTATCTGCTTCAACTGGCCTGCATTGGTTACCGAACCCGTTTCATTCCGATTGAGGTGGATGCTAACAGTGAAAAGGATCTCGGTATACTGATGATATCGGCTCTTCCTGTAATGCTTGACAGCGTGCTGGTACAGTCGGAACGCATTCCTTTGCAGTTCAAAGGAGATACCGTGGAATACAACGCGGCGGCCTTTAAAACGCAGCCCGATGCAACAGTGGAAGACCTGTTGAAGAAATTTCCCGGCTTGCAGGTTGACCAGGCAGGCAATATTAAAGCACAGGGAGAATCTGTAAAGCAGGTACTGGTTGACGGAAAGGAGTTCTTCAGCAGCGATCCGACAGTGGCCACTAAAAACCTGCCTGCCGATGCCATACGCAAAGTGCAGGTTTTCGACAAGCAGTCAGAGGAGGCTGATTTTACAGGTATTGATGACGGCTCTCGGAGTAAGACGATTAATCTCTTGTTAAAGGACGATAAGAAAAGTGCATGGCTCGGCAATGTGACGGCTGGCGTGGGCACTTCATCACATTACCAGGCAGCGGCAAAACTGTACCGGTTTACAAAGGCTGATCAGTTTGCCGCACTGGGCATGCTGAATAACGTCAACCAGTTTGGATTTTCTTTTCATGATTACATCGATTTTAATGGAGGCATTGGCAGCATGATGAACGGTGGTGGAATGCGAATTGAAGCCGGTGATGATGCCCTGCCCGTCAATTTTGGTCAGCAGGTGAATGGATTAGTTGCTTCCGGTGCCGCCGGATTGAACTTCACGCATGAAGTGATTCCGGGTAACAGGATTAACGTCAGCTACCTGGGAAACGGATATGACAAGCAACTTTCACAAACATCGTTGTCGCAGAACTTTGCACCGGGCTTTACGTTCGGCACCTCTTCCGGCACCTTGCGGCATACAGTAAGTATCGGCAACCGGATCAACTTCAATTGCCGCAACGCGCCTGACAGCCTGCAGCGTATATTGGCGAATGGCAGTGTGGCACTCAACGGACAAAAAGTTAACGACAGTACGCAGACGCAGAACTTCTCTGCCGATTCGCTGACCAACTGGTTGAAGAGCATTTCTTATGAATGTATAGGGATCGTCAAAGGAAATGCTTCGCTCACCTATCTGCGTAAAGAAAAGAAGGCTAATAATGTTTTAAAGGCTGATCTCGTCTTGTCTGCAAAAAGTTCACTCACCCGTTCGGAATGGAAAAACCTGGCGGCATATTTTCCTTTCGCAGAAACAGACAGCAGCCATCAGTACCAGGATGATCATAACAGCGAGGTGGATTATTCGACAGGAATTTCGTGGCAACACCGGTTGGGAAACGGATATTTTATCCTCCCGTTTATCCGGGTGGGCGGTATCCATGAAATACTGAATCGTGAGCAGGGAATTCCGGTGCCGGATGATGCGCCGATTGATTCACTCAGTCCTGAATTTTCGCGCAGCGATGCCTGGCTGCAGCCGGCGGTGGCATTGAAGTTCGCTTCGAAAAAAACACAATGGCGTTTTTCCGTAGCCGTAAAAGGCATAGCACTCTCCAACAAACTGAACCATGCATCCGCACAACAGCAACGCGACATCTACATCCTTCCGCAGATTTCATTGGCGAAAGAAATCCGGCGCGGATCGCAGTTGCAATGTTCGTATGAGGCATCTGTGAATACGCCTGATGCGAATCAGCTGCTTCCTGTCACCAACAACAGCAATCCGCTGCAACTGTTTACCGGCAACCGCAGCCTTCGGCCCGAGTATGCAAACAACCTGGCGCTCACCTGGATGCTTTTTGATCAGTTTTCTTTTACTTCTTTGTTTACCTCGTTCCGGCTTACATACGTAAATGATAAAATCAATTTTTCAAGGATTGTAAACAGCGATCTCAGCCAGTCGCTGACATTAGTAAATGTGCCTGATGATTATTCCGCAACTGCAAGTGCAGATTTTTCAACACCTGTTCGTCCCGTCGGGCTTACTGTGAACCTGGCGCTGGAAGAAAGGTTTAACAGGGGAATAAACTTTATCAATAACGAAAAAAATACAATCAATGCTTTCACGCATGGATTGACGCTGAGTGTTGACAACCGGAAGAAGGATAAGATAGATGTGGTCCTCGGCGGCGGCATTGAACTCACCAATGCTGCTTACTCCGTGCAATCAGCCATGAATTATCATTATTTTAACTGGTCCTATTTTGCAGAGCTCCATTACATGCCAGCGAAGCGATGGACTTTTTCATTCCAGGCCGAGGTAAATCACTATGGCGTGGCGGATTTTGATGTGAACACGCTGGTTCCGCTGTTGCAGGCGGAAGTAACAAGATCCCTGCTGAAATCCAACAGGGGAATGATTATGATTAAGGCATTCGATCTGTTAAATAAAAACACAGGCATTACGCAAACCGGCGAATTGAATTATTTGCAGCAGCAGCAGTCAAACATTATTGGCAGATATGTTATGCTCTCCTTCCGGTACAGGCTGAACAAATCTGACCAGGGAAATGGAGGTGTTGATATCAAAGTGAATGGACGTTAAAGGACGGAAGCTATCTATCACACAACAAGGATGAACAGAGCCAGTGATTGGCAAGCTATCATTTTATTTCACTCACCACCTTGGTGGCTTCTGATAGATAAAGATCCTTTCTCAGGTTTTTAAGAAATTGATCGTTACGCGCCATGGCGGTGCTGTCTGCATTTATTTTTGTCAGATCAGCCGCGAGATTGGAAACAGACACGAGCATCGAGTCGGCATCAATGGCATCATATTTCTTTTCCTTGGCGTCCTGTTCTCCTTGCTGCTGACTGAATTTTTTATAGTTGAGTGAATATACAGAATGATCTTTCCGGTACTTGTAATCAGTCGCTTCTTCTTGTATTAACTGGAAAAGAGGGTTGGTAGCCATTCGCTGCCTGCTGTTTTTTTGCAAAGTGGCCAGGTCATAAGCGGTATTCCAGAATTGATATTTGGCCGGCTTCTTTTTCTCCATTTGTGATCTGCGAATAAGGATCCGGGAGAATGATATCAGGCGTCACTCCTTTCAGCTGCGTGGTGCCACCGTTGATGCGATAAAATTTTTGAATTGTAATTTTAAGTGAGCCTAATTTAGGAGCACCATTGGGGGATGACGCTACAAAATCATCGAGGTTGAAAAAATTCTGCACGGTTCCTTTTCCATACGTGCTGTTGCTGCCAACCACCACAGCCCTGTGATAATCCTGCATGGCTGCTGCAACAATCTCCGAAGCAGAAGCGCTGTAGTAGTTCACCATCACGGTAAGGGGCCCACTGTATGTAACAGCAGGATCCGTGTCATATAGCACATTAGGTTTTGAGTCGCGGGGTTTTACCTGTACCATCGGCCCGCTCGGAATAAACAAACCGCCGAGCTTCACCGCTTCCTGCAACGAGCCGCCGCCATTGTCCCGGAGGTCGAGAATGATTCCGGCAACATTCTCTGATTTCAGTTTCTCCACTTCCACCTGCACATCGGCAGCGCAGTTTCTGCCACCTTTATGATCAAAGTCGGCATAGAATTCCGGCAGGCGGATGTAGCCGATTTTTTTACCACCGGAATGGATGATGGCGGATTTTGCATACGTAGCTTCCAGCACCACAATATCGCGCACGATGGGAATAATTAGTTGTGATCCATCGGGCTTGCGCACGGTGAGCCTCACCTCCGTTCCTTTCTTGCCACGTATCAGCTGAATGGCTTTATCGAGCCGCATGCCTTCTATACTCACCGGCTCGGCTGCGCCTTGACCTACACTTAATATCACATCATTCGCTTTCAGTTGCCCTTGCCGCCAGGAAGCGCTTCCCGCAACGATACTCGTTACCCGAATCTCACCGTCGCGCTGCTGCAACTGCGCGCCGATTCCTTCCAGCTGACCGGTCATCTGAATGTCGAAATTTTGCTTTTGCACCGGTGGAAAATATTCCGTGTGCGGATCTTCGATATTGGAAATGGTATTGATATAAACAGCCAGCCAGTCGGCGCGCTCGAGCTCATCCAGGCGATCGAAAAAGTCTTTATTACTCTTCTGCACCTTGATGCGTGCATCCTTTTCCAGGGCTTCAAACGTTTTGATCTTCACCGTATCCGACTGCTCCTTCGCTTTTCTTTGCTGCTCCTCGGATAGGCGAAGCTGCTGCAATACCTGCAGCTTCATGTATTTACGCCACTCTTCACGCAATGCATTGGTATCCCGCACGAAAGAAAGCTTCTCGCCATCGGTCTCTATGCTTTCATCAATAGAGAAATCGATAGGATTGTTCAGCGGTTCAATGCTGTACCGACGTGCCTGTTCCAGTCGTTGCCCGTAGATCTTCATCACCGCATCAAAAAAAACATAGGAGCTGTCTTTCAGCTGATCATCAATGCTGGTTTTAAAGGAAGCCAGCTGATCAATATCGCCTTGCGTGAAGATCTTTTTATTGTAGTCCACCCTTTCGATAAACTCTTTGAAGATCTTTTGGGAGAAGGCATCATCCACCGGCTGCGGTGAAAAATGAACGGCATTGATTCCACCCATCACCAGTCCGAGTAATTCCTTGTTATCTCCCTGTGGCAACCGGAAGAAACCAAAGGAAAGGCAAACGGCGCTGATGATAATCGCAGCGGAAGAAATTATAAGCACAACCGGTTTCACGCGGATGGGATACTTTGACATGTCTGAAAATTTAAACCTTGCAAAAATACACAATGGTGCGCAACCGGTGCAATCGTCAACAGCCGCGGGCCAGGTCGCTCTGTTCCTGCGGTCACCGCTATCGGGATACCGGAAACCTTTTCGAAGCACGATGGAACGAACTGTGGAAGAATAAATTTTTAGTAATCCATGACTTGCGGTTCCCGTCAAC
>JBGAWA010000131.1:0-7859 GCA_044227805.1 Chitinophagales bacterium
CTATTGGAATAATGATGGTATAGACATACAGGATTGCCGGAACGTACGTATCACGCATTGCACCGTTAATGCATCCGATGATGGAATCTGCCTGAAGTCTCACGCCGCGGAATATAGCTGCGACAGCATTTATATCGCCGATTGCACCGTGCGCTCCAGTGCCAGCGCCATCAAATTCGGTACAAGGTCGCATGGGGGATTTAAGCATATTACCATTGAACGCATCAGGATTTATGACACCTTCCGCTCGGCGGTGGCCATTGAATGTGTTGATGGCGGAACACTTGATAATGTACTGATACAAAATATTGAAGCCACGAATACCGGCAATGCCATTTTTATCAGGTTAGGCGACAGGAACCCTGCCAGCAACGCCGGTATCCTAAGAAATGTTACGCTGAAAAACATCAGGGTGGAAGTGGCCTTTGGACGTCCGGATGATGCCTATGAAATACGCGGGCCTGCCTTGCCATTTTTCCACAATACCATTCCTTCCTCTATTACCGGTATTCCCGGACATCGTGTAGAAAATGTAACGCTCGAGAATATCGAAATCCTCTACCCGGGAAGAGGCAACAACGGCCTGGCCAATATGCCGCTCTCACGGTTAGAGATGGTGCCTGAGCAAATTGACAGCTATCCGGAATTTTCTATGTTTGGCGAGTTGCCTGCCTGGGGCTTTTATATTCGGCACATGGATGGGTTGACCCTGAAGAATATAAAGCTTCGCATTGCCGCGCCGGATTACCGGCCTGCCATTGTTTTTGATGATGTGCGCAGGCTGACACTCGACTCGGTGATCATCAACGGAGACAGTAAGCCCAAACATTTTATTTTGCATAATACGCAAGATGTCAAAATTGACGATGAACAGGCAGTTTGGAAATTGTAGATGCGGCTCCTGAATATTAAATGCTTTATACTCGCGCTCGTGATAGTCTGCTGTGCAGGCTGTAACCGGTTACACCATAACACCGGCACGGACAATCTTTGTGATTGTGATACGGCAACACCTCCTGCCGAAGCCGGTTACAGTACCGTTAAGGGAGCTTTGCTTGGCACCCGGTTTACTTCTTTCCATGAATTACAATCAGTCATTCAAATTGAATATATCAATGACAACGCTGCCAACGACAGCACGATTCACAAAAAGGCAAAAGTTTGCCTTAAGCATTGCAGTAATGGCAAGGAAGTGATCAGTGTTTTGGAGTCCGGCATAAGCCAGGGAGATATCGCCAAGGCGAAAGCAGGAGGATTCCTCGATCGTCTGCGTATTGTTTTTCAATCTCCCTATGCCGTGATGAACAGGAAAAACCTCGAACGCGTTTACCTGCTGGCCAGGGTGAGACCGGGTTTATTTGGGGAAGGGGATGTCGCTTTTTTTAACCTTGCCCAAACGATGGTCAGGAACATCAATACAACTGACCTCGCTTTTAAGAATGCGAAGGACAGCACTGAAAAAGGATATCTCAATACGTTCAACCATATTACCGCGCAGGCATTCATCACTACTTGTTTTTCTGAACGGCTGGCCGATTTTGTAGGCGATACACATGAACGATATCATCATCCGGAGCTGATCATCGGAAAATTTTCAGCGAAGGAGATCAACGATCTGGCGGAAGGGCCGGTTGACAACTACGTGGATATCATCAACAATGAATGGGGGCAGGAAGTCGGCAAGCAGCTCAGGAAGAAACTGCATATCAGTCGGGAAACAAACTGGACACCTTCCTTAGTGGCAGACTACCTGAATGAAATGCAAAACTATTACAGCTATGCCTTCCAGGTTGGATTCAAACCTTTCCGGCCCGGAGATGAGCAGGTCGTTAAGTTTTCAAAGAAAATGAATATCGTATTACACGCGGAGTCTTTTGGATACTATTATTAACCCGGGTTAGTTAGCGGGCAGCGAGCCGGATTTCCCTGTTTTATTCAGGCGGTAAACTTTATGATTCCATTTATCTAAAGAATCACTGACAACCTGGTAGTTGTCATTAATTTCTTTCACTCCTGTAAGCCGCCACGAAGCGAGTTTATCGGTCCAGTTGGAATCTACCAATGCGCTGTTCAGAACAGTTCCCGTTAAAGTGGCTTCTTCCAGATTGGTCATTCTAAGATCTGACCTTGTGAGGTCAGTGTTGTTAAGATTTGCTTTGCTCATTTCAGCGCCAAGGAAATTCGTTCTGGTGAGTTTAGCCTCCGCTAAAGTGGTATTCGTCAAATCGGCATACTGCACTGATGCATCCTGAGCATCAGCCTGTAACAGTTGTGCACTCGACAATTGTGCGCCATTCAAATCAGCAAATTGCAGGTTGGCCCCGTTTAATGCTGCCCACCGCAAATCCGATCTCTTCAAATTGGCCTTGCGCAGATCAGCCTTGTTTAAATTGGCTCCCCACAGGTTGCCATCCTGCAAATCGGCATGTTGTAAATCCGCCCCGCTTAAATCCGCATCTTTCAAATCCGCGCTGCTCAGTTGTGCTCCGCTCAAATCGGCTTGCTGCAACGCTGCACCGCTCAAATCAGCCGCCGCGAACGATACGCTTTGTTTGATCCTGGCAAAAGAAACGGAGTCCATTTTCATCAGAAGCAAAGCCATGAGCAGCTGTCCTCTTTCCGGGCTAAGCTCCCGCGCTGATAAACTGTCGCCTTGTAAATATCTGTAAGGCTTCAATGAAAAACTGAAGGCTGCTATTCTTGCAATGACAGCATCAGGGAGACTGCCGTTATTTTTTAATTCCTCCTCCACATTATCCAGTATGTTACTCATCAGATAAATCATGTTGCCTTTCCTGGCAGACTCGATCAGGGCCGACTGCTCGCGCAACTTTCTATCCTGATTTTGCAACTGCGTTTTTAAATACCTGTTCTGTTGGAAGATCAGGAAGCTGCTGAGTAACCCTCCGCCAACAATCAATACAGCCACCAAAATCCAGATGATTGCATACGTGCGGGTGGCCGACTGGGTGTCGCCATCAGCCGGATTTTTGCGCAACAGCATGAGCAATGTCGTATGCTTCTTCCAGGTTACTAACAGCAGGAATACCAGTACAAGCAACGCCATACAAGCGATGAAGCCGAGGAGAAAGGAATAGTTCTTTTCTATATACGGCAGGCGAAGAAAGCCCAGGAACCATCCCAGCAAACTGCCAAGGAAAAAGCCGCTGAAAAGTTTTAGCATTGCTTTCATGCCGTCAAGTTACTATTTCAACACACATTTTGCAGTTCAAAAAGATAACGTGTGTTGATGCGCAGCGAATGGATCATGTACCCATATTTCACTGCATTTGAAGATAATTTACCTGGTCATAACAAAATGATGAGAGCCTTGCATCTTCCGCGTGTTTATGTGTGTAGTGAATCGCCTTTCTGTTGGATATGATCAGCCTTCATCCCAACTCGACTTTATTTACCATCCGCATATAGGCATAGATACCCGCCGTCCATCCAATCATCGGAGGGGTCTTATACTCTTCCTTCACATTTACATTTCCTTCCACTGCATTGTACTTTTCCCATAAAGTGCCGGTTGATTTAAATACCGCATGTACCGTGTTCACATATTTAGAACGGATGCGATCAGCGTCAGCTTTAAATTTGTATCTGGAGAGTGCCTCAGTAATCATCAATGTATGCGGAGGCCACGTATTCGGATAATCCCACTGATAGATGAAATCATGCACGGCTGCTTCACAGGGAACCACACCGTGATCATATTCATAAAGTTTTAAATGCTCCTTAACTCTTTTCGCCTGTTTAACCGAAGCGCATCCTGTCCACAATGGCTGAAAGGTCGCAATCGAAGTTATATCCGAAGGCCGTTCATTTTTCATATCGTAATCGAGATACATTCCTCGCTTTTCATTCCATAAAAGCTCATTGATCCGTTGCTTTCTTTCCTTGGCACGGTCCATCCATAATTTACTTTCTCCGTTTTCCAGCATTGAGGCAAAACCTGACATTGTGACTTCATAGAGATACAGGTTACTGTTAAGGTCAACCGGTATGAAATCGGAACAGCGCCCATCAAACCTCGGTGTAAAATCATAGCCAGCTTCCGCCTCTGCCAGCCGGTGACCGGCGATAGAGATTTTCTCTTCATCAGTAGTGGCAGTCAATGGCAATCGCACTTTTCTCAGGTGCTCATAAAAATCCGCTAAGTACGCAGGTGTTGCATCATGATGGTGACGCGACAATCCGTACGTCGTGCTTCTTTTCGTTATCCAGAATTCATATTCTTTGCTGATGAGTGGATAGGCGGTTTTCAACCATTCCTTATTGCCGGTTGCATCATAAACGTCTTTCACCATCATACACAAATAAGGCGGCTGTGAGCGATTAGTCATATCGAGCCGGTTGCTGTTGGGCACAAAACCCAGGCGATCTACGAGGAAAAGCGCATCATTCACATTGTTTGCTGCCTGCTGAATATCGCCGAGTGCTATCAGTCCGCGATTGAGGAAATAGGTATCATAATAAAACAGGTTTTGGAAATGAACGCTGATACAGGGAACGTTGAAGGCATAAGGCAGCGGAATACTTTTTCCTGAAGGATCCACATCAGCCGATGGCCGCAATGTTTTACCGATCGATTCCCTGATGTAATCCAGCAGCGGATCATTGGATGCAACGGCAGCACCGTTAACCGTAAAACTGAATGGAAGTAACAGGGTGGCGGCGGCAGAGGCACGGCGAAGAAAGGCTCTTCGGTTCAGCAGCTGTTTCGTCATTACCGCTTTGTTGTTTTTGTAAATGTACCAAGTTATTTGAACCCACATTGTGCAATTCAAAGCGGCAACGGGTTTAATCCCGACATGGAACTGGTTAGGGTTTGCGAAGCATTTTCTTTACTAAAAAAAATGAGCAAACCCTTAGCAGTTCTTCGTAGCGAAGCGGGATTTTTCTACTGAAAAATCCGGGTTTAAGCCACTATGGTCCGACAAAAACAGGTAAGTTCACAACACAATCTGTTTCCTATGCGTCTTGATACGTTCCAATCCAGAATCGCTTCGTATTCCGCCTTATCCTATGCACTTCTCCTGGTTGGAAAATTTTCGGAAGCGCAAATTGTTTATACTGATGTGATGGAAGATGATACACTGCAAGACAACGAAATTTACCTTCTCGATTTGAATAATGATGGTCTTGCAGATTTTAAATTCAGATGTAATTCTTTTTTCAACAATGGATCCTATAACAACAGCCACGGGTTTATTGCTGATGGCAATAACTACAATCAAAATCAAATGGAAGGAATCCTCTTTGGAGGATTTTCACCTCGTGTATATGTATTAAATCAAGATGATACCATTAGCTCCGGGAAAAATTGGCTGGAGAACAGCCACGTCAATCTGCTATATTATAAAGAGTGGATTGATTGGCACGACGGAACTTCTTCCGGAACAGGATCCAATGGGTATTGGAAAAATAAGGTTAACAGCTATGTCAGCCTAAAGCTTATGGAAGGAGCCGATACGCTGTATGGTTGGGCGCGGCTGGATGTCCTTAATTATAAATTTGTCATCGTTAAGGATTATGCATACGATTCCATTCCAAACGAACCCATCCTTGCGGGCGATACCGGCGGTTTTCCGGTCTCTGCCCAAACTTCTGTTTTGGAAAGGGAATTCACGATTTTCCCCAACCCTGCCACAAACAGCATTAGGCTTTATCTTCCTGAGTGCAAACCATCACGCATCACTATCTACAACATCCTTGGTGAAGAAATATTGAAGCAACAAGTTGTTTTTTCTACGCAGTATCCGGACGAGATAAACATTTCTTCGCTGACTCCGGGAGCGAATTGGGTTACTGTGATGGATGCAGACAACGTACTCATTTCACGATTCATCAAGCAGTAAGCGCTCCGCTGACAGCAGCGCATTCCTGTTTATTTACCGGGAATTTGATTTTGAAATTTCGGAAGTAAAAAGAACTGCAGGTCCATCTGCAGTTCTTTCTGGCGCGCATGGGTTTATTTTTCTGCGATGAAAACAAGAAAGCTGTTTTGCAGGAAATAGAATTGATCAGTGATATTTATTTTTCTGCGATGAAAACAAGAAAGCTGTTTTGCAGGAAATAGAATTGATCAGTGATATGATATTTACGGAGCGAGGTGGCGATCGTTTGCTCCACTTTTTCTTTTGCATGGCTGTTGAGTGCTGCAGCTGCCGGTCCGGTTCCCATAAATGCATCAATGCCTTCCTGGAGGCCGGTAAACAAAAACGGACAGGCGACAGTCTTGCGCGATAGCATGCTCAGTCCTGCTTTTTCCAATTCACTTTCAATTCTTCCATCCTCTGAAAGGGCAAACGGGCCCGGCGTTCCGGCGGGTGGCGGTGGAAGGAGAGAGCCTATGGACTTCAGCACATCAGTGGCCTGGCTTTTCTCCGGCTTATCCCAAATGCCGATAATCAGCTTGCCGCCGGGAGTCAGCACTCTTTTCGCTTCTTTCAAAACATTTTCGAAGCTGCCTGCATATTGAAAGGAATTGAAACCCGTCACCACATCAAAGCTGTTGGCGGCAAAAGGCAGCTGCTCCAGTTCTTCTTCCAGGAAGTTGTTTTCCGGATTACGCTGCCTGGCAATTTCCAGCAAACCGGGCGCCGCGTCAATGCCGATCACCTGAGCGCCGGATTGGATGGCCATGCTGCTGAACATACCTGAACCGCAGCCTGCGTCAAGCAGCAGCGTGCTGGCTGAAAGGTGCAACTGATCTAATGCGGTCTTATACATTGGCAAGAACCATGGTTCGAAGTGCCGCGACCATTTTTCAGGAGCAATGCTCCATAATTTTCCCTGGATTGTTTTTGTGTTCATGTGAGTTTGATTTTATGCCGCAAAAGTAGGGGCCGGTGCTGCAGCATGTTTTGTTTAAAAGTCCTGAAATATGACTGACCGGTTCAGGAAGAAGCGCGTTGCCTGGTTTCAGCCGGTGTCATACCGAACTGCTGCTTAAAGGCACGGCTGAAGTGAGATGGGTTTTCAAACCCGCTGTTAAATGCCGCTTCGCTGACGGTTTGATGCAGGTGTTGCAGCAGGTATCTGGCATGCTGCAGTCTTTTTTCCAGCAGCCATTTTCCGGGTGTGGTATCGTATGCTTTCTGAAAATCTCTTTTGAATGCCGACAAGCTTTTCGCGCAGAGCCTTGCGTATTCTTCCAGTTTTAAGTTGTACCGGAAATTTTCTTCCATCACCTGTCGCAGGGTGATGGCGCCGGGCTGTTTGAGCAAGGCGCAGAAATAAGCAAGCAATTCGGTGTTGGCTGAATTTTCAGCCAGCGTCAAAATCAGCTCCCTGAATTTTAACTCGAGCAAGGCCTTATCGGGTTGTCGGCCGGAATCAAAGAAAGGCGTCATAGACTGAAAGAAAGACTGTACCGGAACAGAATTCTCAATGGGCATGACCGTACCGAATTGCCTATCCGGTTTCCGCAATGGCGCCGACCGGTTTCTCAGGACATCAGCGATAAATTCATCCGGCAAAAAGAATAAGACAAAGCAGAAGGTAATTTCAAAAAATTGTTCAACGATACAGGCGCCTTTGCGGATAAACACGCAACTGCCTTTTTTCAGATCATAGGAGCCATCGGCGGTATGCCAGGTTTTCCGGCCTTCCACCACATACACAATATAATTATAGTGGCTCCAGGTGTCTTCCAGCTTATGCTCCAGCGGGCAATTATATACCGTTATAAGTTTTTCATCGCAGTGCAGTTGCCTGAAATGCCCCGGGTTTTTCCTGATATCATTGTAAAGATTAAACATGCTGGAGGACAACAAAAATAATTAAACCGGCATTTTTGTAGAAACTGATGAATCAATGTCCAATTCTATTGCACCTTCTTTTGCCGGTTG
>JBGAWA010000008.1:0-47492 GCA_044227805.1 Chitinophagales bacterium
TTATCATCCTTGAAGGCTGAAAAAAGTCTCCGTCGCGTTTGAAAGAATTTATGGCGGCAATGAAAAATCCTGGCCAGCCAATGCGATTCCGGTTTAATTTTTTCATTTCGCCTGCGCCTCCGCCGCTGTTTTATGCTTTTTGTTTTTTCCTTCAATCATCACGAAAAAAGCAGGTATCAGCATAACGCCAATAATGGTTGCAGCCAGCATACCTGCAAATACAGCCATACCCATTACTTTTCTTCCTTCTGCACCGGCACCTGATGCTGTAAGCAATGGCACCACGCCAAGAATAAAGGCAAAGGAAGTCATGAGAATAGGCCTGAACCGTAAACGCGCACCGTCAATAGCGGCCTTCACTGTTTCTTCACCGGCCTCATAGTTCATCTTGGCAAACTCTACGATTAGAATCGCATTCTTTGCATTCAACCCTATCAGCATCACCAGTCCGATCTGCGCGAAAATATTATTGACATAGCTCAGTGAAAAAATGCCGGCAATAGCCAGGCCCAGGAAAGCGCCCATCACAGCCCATGGCGTACCAAGCAATACGCTGAAGGGAAGTTTCCAGCTTTCATATTGCGCGGCAAGAATAAAGAACACAAATATCAATGCCATCAGGAAAGCCGTGCTGCCACTTCCGGCAGATGCTTCTTCCTGGTAAGAAATATTACTCCAGGAATAACCCATATCGGCAGGCAATATTTCCGCAGCCACTTCCTTCAATGCCTGCAATGCCTGCGAAGAACTGTATCCCTCGGCAGGCACTCCGCCTATTTCCGCCGCGCGATAAATGTTGTAATGATTGGTGTATTGCGGCCCGCTGGTGTCTCTAACCTCCGCCAGGGTTCCGAGCGGTACCATCTCCCCTGCATTATTACGCACATAAAATTGTTGCAGATCTTCAGCTCGCATCCGGAAAGGTGCATCAGCCATCACATATGTTTTATACTGCCTGCCAAACTGATTAAAATTATTCACAAATGTTCCGCCGAGCAAAGTTGAAACGGCTGTGTTTACCTCATTCAGTTGCAGTCCCAGCTTGTCCACCTTTTCTTTATCAACCTTGATATTTTTCTGCGGAACATTGGCGCGAAAGAGTGTGTATACGCTGCCAATCTCCGGCCGTTTGGATGCTGCGGCAATAAATCGCTGCGATTGCTCTGCAAGATACTGCGGTGTATTACCCGCGCGATCCTGCAGCATCATGCTGAATCCCGCACCATTTCCCAAACCAATAATCGGTGGCGGATCCACGGCAATTACCGTGGCTTCGGAAATACCTTTCATAGCCAAAGCATTCACTTCCTTGACAACCTGCGCCGCGGTCTTCTCACGGTCATGCCAAGGTTTCATCGTAACGAATACCGTGGCTGCATTGGGAGAGACTGTGCTGTTCAGCAAATTGTTTCCGTTAACGGTTGTGTACAACGAGTATCAATACTGAGAGCACCAGTTTGCGTGCAAAAAAGGTCGCCACTTTCACGTATCCGTCGGTGAACCGGTTAAACATCCGGTTGAATGCATCAAAGAATTTCTGCAACGAGTTTTTTTTCTTGTCCGGGTTAACCGGTTTCAGGAGCAAAGCAGCCAGCGCAGGACTTAAAGTGAGAGCATTGAATGCAGAAAAACAAACAGAAATAGCAATGGTAATGGCAAATTGCTGGTACAACCTTCCGGTGATTCCTCCGGTAAGTGCAACAGGGATAAAAACGGCAGAAAGAATGATAGCTATCGCAACAACGGGGCCACCTACTTCCTTCATGGCCTTCTGTGTTGCTTCTTTGGGATTCATACCATGTTCGATGTTGTGCATCACAGCTTCCACCACTACAATCGCATCATCCACTACTAAACCAATGGCGAGTACCAGTCCGAGCAGCGAAAGCACGTTCACTGAAAAACCGAGCAAAGGGAAAACCATAAAAGTTCCAATCAGTGAAACGGGCACTGTAAGGAGTGGTATGAGTGTCGCTCTCCAGTTTTGCAGAAATAGAAATACCACCACGATCACGAGGAATACTGCTTCCAGAAGTGTATGGAGAATTTCCTCAATACCTGCGCTGATGGCAAGAGTTGTATCAAGTGAATAATTCATGGCCATATCCGGTGGAAATTTTTCCTGCAGCTCTGCTAATTTCTCCTTAACGGCTTCCGCAACGGCGATGGCATTGGATCCAGGAATCTGGTAGATGGCGATGGTAGCGGCATTGGATCCGTTAATGCGGCTGTTCATATTGGAGTTTTCAGTTCCCAACTCAATACGCGCCACATCATTCATCCGAACAAGAGCTCCACTGCTGTTTGATTTGAGAATAATATTTCCAAATTCTTCCTCCGTCACGAGCCGTACCTGGAGCGATGCTGTATAGGTATTCTGCGTGCCAGGAACGGAAGGTTCACCACCAAAACTTCCACCGGGCTTGATAGTGTTCTGTGCTTTCAGCGCATTGATTACATCCTGAACGGTGAGATTATATTTTGACAACTGATCAGGCTTCAGCCAAATCCGCATGGCATATTCCGATCCGCCGAATACCGTCACGTTTCCCACGCCCCTGATACGTTTCAGTTCGTCCACTATGTTGATGAAAGCATAGTTATTCAGAAATTTAGAGTCGTAGGAATTTCCGGGAGAAGAGAAAGAAGCAAGCAACAAGGGAAAGGTGAGGGATTTGATGGTGCTGACACCCAATGCGGTAACTTCCGCAGGCAGAAACGGATTAGCCTGCGACACTCGGTTTTGTGTCAGCATATTGGCATTGTCGAGATCGGTTCCCACCTCATATGATACTTGTAGTTGCATGGTTCCGTCACTGGCATTGATGGAACGCATATAGATCATATTCTCCACACCATTCACCTGTTGCTCAATAGGAGTAGCAACGGTCTGTTCCATATTTACGGCATTAGCCCCGGTGTAAGATGCATTCACCTGCACCATGGGTGGAACAATCTCCGGATACTGTGAAACCGGTATTCCACGTAATACAAGCAAACCCATAATGACCATTAGAATGGCGATTACCATTGCGAAGATGGGACGGCGTATGAAAAACTCACTCATGTATGTAGCTGCAGGTTAACATGAAAATTATTTACCTATCGATGTGGAATCATAAGAATATGCATTCATCACCGGTTTAATGACCATATCAGGTTTAATAATGGCATTACCAATTACCGCCACTTTATCTCCGGCATTGATTCCGCTGGAAATAACCCAGTTGCTTCCGATTCGTTGCCCGACTTTTACAGGTTTAGGCTTTATCTTATTGCTGTCGTTCACCAGGTAAGCCATGTAAATGCTCTGCATCTGATTGATAGCCTGCTGAGGGAGCAACACGGCATTTTGAATTTCACCGGCTTTGAGCCTCACCTTCACATATTGACCCGGTTTAAGGATGTGTGTTTTATTTTCCACCAATGCCTGCACGAGGAGTGAACCGGTAGCAGGATCCACTTCCCGGTTCGCGAAATCCAGTTTACCTGTTTCGGAAAACAGCGTGCCGTCACTGAGGATGAACTGCACATCGAGATTTCGCAATTGCTCTACCGTCTGTGTCTCCTTAAATTTGAGGTAATCGTTTTCTGAAATTGAAAACCGGACACGCATTGCTCCCACCGCGGATATGGTGTTAATCGAAGACTGACCCAGTGATTTATTTACATAGTCACCAACCTGCACTTTGGAAACACCAATAATTCCTGTGATCGGTGATACAATCCTGGAATAACTCAACTGCGTGTTTGCATTGTTTAACCCTGCCTTTGCAGCCAGTACCGATTGCTGCTGTGCTTCGTAGTTAGCCTGAGCAGCATCCAGTTCCCTTTTGCTGAGTGCATTCATTTCCACCAAAGGTTTCACACGATCGAGATCTGCCTTCGCTTTTACCAGCATCACTTCCGCAGCCGCTACCTGCGCCTGTGAAGCCTGAACCTGATCCCGCAACTGATCATCTTGTATGAAATAAAGAATTTGCCCTTTGCTTACCAGGCTCCCCTCCTTGAAATTTATGGATTCAATCCAGCCCTCCACACGGGGCTTAATTTCAACATCTGACTGACCAAAAGTCTGTCCTACATATTCTGAATAAAGTGGTACAGTCTGCTGACCAGCTAATACCACATTTACTTCAGGCACCACCACCTTTTTCTCTTCTTTTTTTGAACATGAAAAGACGGTACTACTGAACAGCAAGACAATAAAAAAATAATCAGCTTTGAAGAATCTCATGGTCTTTATGCGCTTTAACAAGTGTGAAAAATAGTAAAAGTCTCCTGACTGCCTCATTTAGTTTCCTTCGTTTAATATTAACCAGACAACATCCTGATTTTGAAATATCCCTTCATCATTTTTTTTCAATAAACAATACTGCTTCACGATGACTTAGAATTGCTGCATGTATTCACCAAGTAGTACCAAAACTATGTGGTTACTTATGTATTAATAAATTACCGTGTGACAAAATTAGCCAATGGGAACTTATATCCATGTGATTATCAGATTTTCTGACAAATAAAGAATTGAACACTTTGGGAAGCGGAGTAACTGATTCTGACTGACCATAATATTTCAACTGAAAAATCATACTGCCTTTCGTGCTATAAAGAGTAAACCCAGGATTATGGTGCAGGTATTTCATGCTTTCTTACCCAATCAATAAAAAGGTTATAACCAAGTGTGAGTATAATAGCTCCGGTAAATAATCCGATAAATCCGGATTGAATAAAGCCGCCAATAGCGCCTAAAAAAACAACGAGCATTGGCACAGGTGCACCCTTTCCCAGCAAGATTGGCTTCAGGATATTATCAACGGTACCAACCAAGATCATCCAGATAGTAAGCATGATGGCAGTTGATGTTGGTGCAGCTGTCCAGATATAAATAATTACACCGGCAGAAACAGGCAGCATTCCCAATTGCATAACAGAGAGCAGAAAGCAAATCATCGTCCATAGGCCAGCAAAAGGCACTCCTGCCAGGTAAATACCAATACCGGCTAACATTGCCTGAATGAATGCCACACCAAGAATGCCACGGGTCACATTACGAATAGTGACTGCAGCTATATTGGTCATTTCAGTGCCGGCAGAACCTGCAATACGTTTAAAAAACGTTTCAGTAAAATTGGCTGCTGCATCAGCATAGGCAAGCAACACTCCGCTAACAATAATGGAGATAGTCAGTATCAGCAATCCTTTTCCGGTAGAGGCAATAAGGCCAAATAAACGGATCAGCACCGCTTTTAACTGCTCCTGGTATTCAATTGCAAATCCCTGTAGGTTATTAACGGCATTGCTCCATATATCAAAAATTTGTGGTCCGATGATGGGGAACGCTTTCAGTTCCTCACCTGGCAATGGCAATTTGAAAGTGCCGTTTTTCACCTGATCCGCCAAGCCCTTCAGCTCAGATCCTGAGGCGATCAGCATCCAGATTGCGGGAGCAATCAGAAGCATAAGCAGAATGCCGGTAATGATGCCGGCTGTAAGCTTGTGTTTGTTCCAAAGCTTCTTCCGCAGTGAATTATAAACTGGAAATAACGATACTGCCAGAATAACAGACCAGATCGCGATAGTGATAAACGGCGCAAGTATGCTGTAGGACCAGTAAACAAGCAATCCCAATGCGAGTAGTTTAATTAGCAGGTCGATAACATCTTCTATAGTTCGCCTTCCGGTCTTAATTTGTTCCCCCACATTCCCCGAACCCTTTCCATCTTGCGGTAGTTTTCCCTTTATATCTTCCATGAGAAATTTCGTTTAGACTATCAATTTTTTTACACCGGAAAGTTAAGAATCTTTGTTTCAGCATATATTCCAATGCAGGTTGAGTCTCTGAAATATACCTGATGTCACCAATAAACATGAGTTCTTAATTAATCAACAGCGTCCACTTGCTTTTGGCTGGTTCATGCTTTCACTTTGAAATGCCATTTAACCTGGATGGTACTATGGAAAAGTCCCGCTTCGTTAGAGCTTAGAATTGTTCGGTTTTAATAAAAATAAAACCACTGCTTCAAAGTTAAGATTTCTGTACAGGCCGTAGATATAATTCTCTTTTGCAAAGTAATAGGTGGGTTTAAAGTGCTTAATATGTATGTTTGATACAGAAAAACAAAGTCCGCACATGAAGAAAATTATCCTGCCGCTTCTCTGCCTAAATGTTTTAGCCAATTATACTCCGGCAACAGCACAGTTGGTCAGTAAAAGTTATACATCATCAGTCATGAAGGCTTTCATGAACGGTCAAACTTATGCAGTGCTTACAGCTGATGCACTCTTTAATTCGTGGTTTCAATCTACGCTGGAAAAACAATGGACGGTGAGTCCATTACAGTTTATTACACCTGCACAACTGGATAGTGCCGTCATCAGTGACAAGAATTTTTTCCTGTATGCCGTAGCCAAAGATGAAAAAACATCCGCCATTCGCCTGCTCACCACCGACGACCTTTCGAAAAAAAGAGAATTCTTCTTCGTGCTTTCACAGGGAGGTTATAAACAGGCGAAAATGCTTTTTGCCGCCGGTACAGGCGGTTCAAAAGTGCTCGGTTCATTCCGGTATGGCCCTGATCGGGCTGAACTGACAGCCGGGATGATAGATAATGAAATCATGCTTTCATTGCTGAATCAATCGTTGAAGGTGGTGCTGGATTATAAGATAAAGAGCATGGTAAAAGATTCGGTAAAATGGACTATCAGCGATGAGAATGACAAACAGATCAGTGAAAAGACACTCTTGATCAGCAGGGCTTATAATGATGGAACTATCGCTCTTGATGATAAACCCCTGTTGAGCAGCAAGGTGCTTGCTGATTATGTTTATGAATATCTTGTAGTATCCAAAGATTCGATTCAAACTCTATTTGATGAATCTTCAGGCGAATACTGCTACCTGATGCTTTATTTCCCGACCGCACATTTTAAGACCCTGGAAGATTGTGGAGATATTATTATTTATGATCCATTTCTTAAAAAGGTGCTTTATTACGAAGACAACCTGGATGGACCCTGGCTTGAAAAATGGAAATTGAAACAATTAATGAGTGCTGTGAAATCAAAGTAATGGATCAACGACTTGCAGCAATATGTGTTGCCGCTATGAAGCCGGAAGTCCAGGCATGCTGAAAATTATATCCGCCTGTAATACCATCCACATCTAATATTTCACCACCAAAATACAGTCCTTCCTGTTGCCGGCTCATCATGGAATTCACATCTATTTCGCTGAGCGCTATACCGCCAGCGTTCACGAACTCTTCTTTAAAAGTCGTTTTACCGTTAGCGGTCATTTCATAGGCAGTACAATTCCTTGCCAGTTGGTTGATCATGGTGGTTGTTGCATCTGCCCACCGTTTGCTGTCTTCAATACCGGATTCAGTCAGCAGGAATTCCCAAAGCCTCCCGGCAATGCCGGTAAAATTTCCATTGATTATTTTTCTTGACGGAGCGATGGTGCGTTGTTCTCTTATCTTTTCGGCCATGCTTTGTTCGCGGTAGGCTCCACACCAGTTGATCTGTACTGTAAACCGGTAACTTGCCTTTGCCAGCTCCCGGGCACAAAATGAAGAGAGCCGCAAAACAGCCGGACCACTAAGTCCCCAATGGGTGATGAGTATGGGTCCCGCTGAATTTTTTTTACTGCCTGCCATCTTAATATTCGCATCGGTAACGGCAATACCCATAAGCCGGTTTAAAGGATGCCCCGGGAAATTGAATGTGAAAAGTGAGGGTACGGGATCTTCCATGTGCAACTTCAGATTTCTAAGCCAGTCAAATTGTGCCGCTTGTGAAAATCCGCCACAAGCGATCATCACATAATCGGCGAACAGCCGCTCACCCGTACCGTGATATACGTAAAAGCCTTGCCCGAGCGCTTCTATTTTTTCCGCCTGGAAATGCAGGATGAGCTGCACCTTATAACGATGCATTTCATTGATAAGGCAATCAATGATGGCCTGAGAAGTGTCGGCCTGCGGAAACATTCTGCCATCCGATTCGGCCTTTAGCGGAACACCCCTGCTTTGAAACCATTCAATGGTGTCTGTGGTAAAAAAACGATGAAATGCCTTTCTCAAAAACCGCTCACCTCGCGGATAGCAACTGGCCATTGCCTGAATATCAAAACAAGCATGCGTGACGTTACACCTGCCTCCTCCGCTGATCTTGACTTTTCGTAAAACCTGCCCCGACTTTTCGGCAATAATAACGGTGAGTGCCGGATTTAAACGTGCTGCATTCACTGCGCAAAAGAAGCCAGCTGCTCCTCCTCCTATTACGAGCAAAGTTTTCTTAGACATATTTTATGCAAGGCAATTCTAACACAGAAATTCAAGTTCAAATACACCACCGGAATATTATTCAATCCTGATAGGGGTTTAGTGTGGCATCCCATTGCAAAAAAACCAAAAAATACTAGGTTAAAGTCAAAAAAAACACTTTGATTCATTGGTCATGGTTTCAATGAATCAAAGTGTAATGCATTAAATAGCCGTGCAAGATGGCGGGAACGTACTCAAAGGAGGCTTAAGCGAATCAGCAAATGACCTAAGAAAATTGAAAAAATTTTTTTTTAAAAATCGCTTACCCTTTGTTATTTACTATTTACCCAAGTCTCATTTTTGTACTCACCAAGAATTGTTACTTCCTTGTTCTTGGAATATTCACGGGCAGAGTTTTCCATTGCTTCCCGGCTCTCATTCCTGATTTTCACGCCTTTAATCTTGGATCCCTTATTGGCTACTTCAATGTAGAATCCATCCATCATTTTTGCCGGTCTGGTGGCCGGACGTCCAAAGTTTCCCATTATAAATTGTTTTAATTAATTAAAAAATTTTCCGCAAGATATAAAATCCGCAGCTACGAATCCGAATTTTTAGATAAACCCATGATTTTAAATGACATACGCAATAATGCTCAATAGGAATAGGGTGCGATTATTCATGGATTTTGATTGTCCGGAGAGTCATCAGCCGGTGAAAAGAAGGAAATCAGCATTCCAATAAAAAAGCCGGTCAGTTGCTGCCCGGCTTTTTCCGATAAGAAGGTTAACCTTATGGCCAGATACCCAACGTGGTATAAGAGGAGGCAACTCTGTCAATCGCATAAACAAAAGCTGCCGTACGCATGTCTTTTATTCTCTTATCCTGTTTCCAGGTTCTGCGGATGTTCTGGTAGGAACTAATCATGGTATCTTCCAGTCCGCTGTTCACCAAATCAACCTCTTCCGCACCATGCTCGAGCAACTGTTTAGCTTCAGTGTTCAGCTTTTGTCCGGTCACGCTTTCAATCTGATCCATGAAGACCTTATTGGTATTCTCACTAAAGCGTTTATCCATGCGGCCAAAATGCACATGGGAAAGATTTTTTAACCATTCGAAATAGGAAACGGTTACACCGCCGGCATTCAAAAACATATCAGGCACGATCAAAGCACCCTTCTTCAGCAATATTTCTTCTCCGCCAGGTGTACAGGGACCGTTAGCACCTTCCGCAATTATTTTTGCCTTGATGCGTGGTGCATTTTCATCGGTGATAACACTTTCCAGTGCTGCGGGAATCAGAATATCGCAATCCACTTCAAGGGCGGCTCCCGGGTTTTTCACAATTTTTGCTTTGGGATAGGCGAGCAGATTTCCTTTCTCCGCCTTCCACTTCATAATATCATCCAGATCCATTCCTTTAGGATTGATCAGCGCGCAGTCTATTTCCGACACCGCTACTAGGATAGCTCCGGCCTCCACAAAAAATTTGGCAGAATGATAACCCACATTGCCCAGACCTTGCACGGAAATCCTTTTCCCTTCAATGCCGGTTGTAAGGCCCAGCTTTTTCATATCCTCTGCCACGGCGCAGGCCTCGCGAATACCAAAATAAACACCACGGCCGGTCGCTTCCTTTCTGCCGTGAACACCGCCATTCATGATCGGTTTTCCGGTTACACAGCCATAGGCGTTTATTTCTCCCGGATGAAAAGCAACATAGGTATCCACGATCCACGACATTTCACGCTCACCTGTACCATAATCAGGAGCGGGTACATCAATGCCGGGGCCGATAAAGTTCTTTTTTATCAATTCGGTAGTATAACGTCGTGTGATACGCTCAATCGTATCATCGCTGTATTTCTTTTTATCAATACGAATACCTCCCTTGGCTCCGCCAAAAGGAACATCTACAATCGAACATTTGTAAGTCATGAGTGCTGCCAGGGCCATCACTTCATCCTGGTTCACATCAGGACTGTAGCGGATACCGCCTTTGCAGGGTACCCGGTGTTGGGAGTGCTGTACGCGGTACGCTTCTATCACCTCCACACTCTTCTTCCCGGTTTTTTTATCTTCAACCACCACCGGAAAACGCATCTGGTAAACGCTGTTACAAGCCTTTATTTGAGCAAGCAGACCTGGCTCATAGTTTAAAAAATTCGCCGCTTTGTCGAAGTAACGCTCCACATTCTGAAAAAAGCTGTGGCCATTTTGAGATTCTTTCTTCATGGTTTTTTGTTGTCTTTAATTTTTTTTTCGAGTTGTGAAATTTTTCTTTCCTGAAAAATCAAAAAAATAACGATGCCGGCAAATATAGTAACGAGTATGGTAATCACTACATATAATTTTCCTGACTCACGAAGGAAATTGCCGGCCTGTTCATCAAGGCTGGCGCTTTGCGCCTTTAATAACAAGGTATTCATGAACAGTAATGCGAAAACAATCAGTGCTTTTATCATATGCTGTGTTTTAGGAAGAAACAGGTGAATCCAAAACTTCCGGAGCGGCAACTGCAGCGCTGAATAGATCCTGTCCGCCGGTTAAACTTAGCTCTATCCGCCGGATGCGGGCCACCAGTGTCATGATCCAGACGCCAAGCAAACTCCAGCCAAGCACGGCAGGATAAAATACCAGCCGCATGCCGCCATCCAGATCATAGGCGGAGAATCCCGGATTGCCGCCGTTTCCAGGATGAAGCGAATCTGTCAGGCGTGGAACAATAAAAATGGTAGGAATAAAAATAGCATATGCCATAATATTAAAGACGGCAGAAACTTTTGCACGACGGTCAATATCATCAATAGAATTCCGCAAAACAAAGTATGCCAGGTAAATGAGCAGACCCACCGCAGCACCCATTAATTTGGGATCATTGGTCCACCAGGCGCCCCAGGTGGTTCGTGCCCATTGCATACCGGTTAATATCCCAAGCACTCCCATAAAGAGGCCGATGCGGGCAGCAGCGGTTGCATAAATATCGAACACCAGGTTATTCCTGTATAAAAACCGGATACTGTATATCATAGAAATCAACAGTAGAATCGTCATACCAAACCACATAGGAACGTGGTAATAAAGATTGCGGATAGATTCATGTAAGATCGGCAAGGCGGGTGAAGGCATCAACAAGCCTGCAATGATGGTATAGGTGACCAATACTACGCATAACACTTTCCACCAATTTTGCTTCATATATTTCTGCTGTTAAGACCGGCTGTTGACAGAACAAGAGTAGATCATAATTACCGGAAAATTGCACATCGCAAGCGTAAGCAGGCGTTGAAATATGTTAAGCAAGGAAACCTGCGGCGCGAATGGAATTCGGATTATTTTCATTCGCGCCAAAGATAAGGAAATAATAAAACCGCCATCAACACCATAATTACATTGAGAGCAAATAACAGTGCGAAATCACGAACCGGGTAAATCTCAACGTGATTCAACAAGGCTGTCTGTGTCAGCTTAATCAATAAAAGCAAAACCGGAATGATGAAGGGCAGACTTAAAATTGCCATTAAAGCAACACTGTGATTGGCCTTTGCAGCAATTGCCGACATCATCGTAAAGGCAAGTCCGAAGCTGATACTTCCCAATAACACCACCCATACAAAATATGGCAACTGAGCAATTGGGCTTTTATTCACGATCATATAGAGGAGCATCCCGACAACAGCGAGTAGTAACATCATACCGCTGTTATAAATAAGTTTGGAAAGTATTACTGCCCTTGGATGCGCTATCGAATAATAGTACAGCATCCGTCCTTTGTTTTCCTGCATGAAACTCTTAGCCACCGCATTGACAGCCGTAAAAAGCAAGATGATCCAGAACAAAGTCACCCAAACAACAGGTTCCATCTCAATAAAGCTGATATAAACCAAAAAAATCGTTGCCGCGAGGTAAAGCATGATGCCGCTGAATGCATAGCGCTGCCTCCATTCCAGTCTTATTTCCTTGCCAATCAGAGTCCGTATTTGCTGCCACATAACAGCGAAAATAAGCAAGATGCGTTAACCTTCATTTATCCTGTCATAAATCTGACTGTTTATGCTGCATGTATGCTGATTAATCATTTGCTTTCAATTGAAGTACTTCAATAGAAGGATCCAACAAGGAGGCTGCTCAATTTGAGCAAGGTTAAATCCCCTTGCGACCCGAACAGTAAAAAGATCAATAATGTGTTCTCTTGTCCTTTGGTGATGCAATGCTTCGTTACAAAAATCGACGATTATCATGCGTTTTCAATTTTTCATTCTTTATTTTTCACCCATGAAGAAAATCCTTATTGCCAACAGAGGGGAAATCGCCATGCGTGTTATGCGATCCGCCCGGGAGATGGGCATCAGCACAGTAGCTGTATATTCAGAAGCCGACCGCAATGCCATGCATGTGCGCTATGCCGATGAAGCTGTCTGTATCGGTCCGCCTCCCTCCAATCAATCTTACCTGTTAGGTGATAAAATCATTGAAGTCTGTCATCAATTAAAGGTGGATGCCATACATCCCGGATACGGCTTCCTGAGTGAGAATGCAGCCTTTGCGCGGAAAGTGCGAGAAGAAGGGCTCATATTCATAGGACCATCACCGGAAGCGATGGAATTAATGGGTAGCAAACTGGCTGCAAAAGAAACAGCCAAGAAACACAAAGTACCGCTTGTTCCGGGTACAGAACAACCTATCAGCGACATAACCACAGCCAGGAAAATCGCCACAGGCATTGGATACCCGGTGCTCATCAAGGCATCAGCAGGCGGCGGGGGTAAGGGAATGCGTGTGGTACAAAATGAGGCAGAGTTTGAAGAGCAGGTCACCCGTGCTATCAGCGAAGCGAAGGCAGCCTTTGGCGATGGCTCCGTCTTCATAGAAAAATATGTAACGGCGCCCAGGCATATAGAAATACAGATTCTTGGAGATCAGCATGGAAACCTTGTTTACTTGTTTGAACGTGAATGTTCGATACAACGGCGGCATCAGAAACTGATTGAGGAAGCTCCTTCCAGCATATTGACCCCGCAAATGCGCAAAGCCATGGGCAGCAGTGCTATTGCTTTGGCAAAAGCATGTGGCTATTACAATGCAGGAACGGTTGAATTCCTGGTAGATGATAAACTCAATTATTATTTCCTGGAAATGAATACGCGGTTACAGGTGGAGCATCCGGTTACCGAATATATTACCGGCCTCGACCTGGTGAAGGAACAGATCAAGATTGCCCGTGGTGAAAAACTGACCTTCACACAGGATGACCTTTCCATTCATGGTCATGCTATGGAGTTACGGGTATGTGCTGAAGATCCGCTCAACAACTTTTTGCCCGATATCGGCCGCCTCAATACCTATCGGCGTCCGCAGGGACCTGGAGTGCGTGTGGATGATGGCTTTGAAGAAGGCATGGATATACCAATCCACTATGATCCGTTGCTGGCCAAGCTGATCGCGTATGGAAAAAACAGGAGCGAAGCCATTGAACGGCTCATTCGTGCCATTGAAGAATATGAAATCGCCGGTGTTCAAACTACCCTGACTTTCGGAAAATGGGTATTACGGCATCCTGCTTTTACCAGCGGAAATTTTGATACGGGTTTCATTCCCAAATATTTTAATCCGGAAAGTATCTCATTAGAAGAACATGATCCGGCTGAGAAAGAAATTGCCGCGTTACTGAGTATTTCCTTATCTGGCGCTCATGACAATGTAACTTCAAAGGGAACAATCGGAACAGTAAATAAGGTTCAGCATTCTAACTGGAGAAAGAACCGGCTGGCTTAGCTTCCAATCATACTGTGAGCAGTGTGACACGGCATGATTACTGGCAATTACAGATAATCAAAGGTGTGGTTACTTCATTACTCCGGTGGCCTGCGCGGTCATTGATAAAGATGGTATAGAAGAAAGTGTCTACAGGCATTCCCGGCCTGCAGTTAAACGGCGAAAACACATAGCTGATGGTGCCAGAGATATCTTTGACATTACCTTCCGGAGTAATATTTGGAAATTGGAAGGTATTTATGAAACCTGTCCGGCTGTCTTTGAAAAATAAATTTGGTACGGTATCACTGCTGGATGCCCCAAGATCGCCATCACCATCTGTAAATGAAATTATGAACGTGATGGAATCAAAAGCAGGCTGACCTTTCACAAAGGATTTTGAAATGGAGTCAAAGGCAATGGCAGGTTCGACCGGATATTCAGGTGGATTGAGACAGGATGCCAGCATAGTTAACAAAAACGCCCCTACAATCAATTGATATTTCATGATTCAACGAAATTATAAAATCTTTTCTTTGCAATAACGGGACCACAGGTTAAAGCCTGAACCCGGTGCAATATGCTCAACCGAACAGCGATCCGGTCTAAGGTTTTTCAAACAGACAATCTTTCATTTAAAAATGTTGCAATAGATACTTTCCAATATCAATTTCATCATAATGCGGTTTACCGGGAATATTGCTCACGGTTAAAAACGGATATTGCTGCCATACATGAAATCGAACAGATCCCGTTTCTTCCGATAGAATTTTTCAAGACGCATAAGGTAGTGACCGGTTCTGATCCCATTCAGAAAATTTTTACCAGCAGCGGCACCACTGGGCAAACAGTCAGCCGCCATTTTGTAGTTGATCTGTCGCTTTATGAAGAAAGTTTCAGTCAATGCTTTCAGCATTTCTTTGGATCTCCCGAAGACCTTTGCCTGCTTGCCCTTCTACCTTCTTACCTCGACAGAGAAGGATCATCACTGGTTTACATGGTTCAAAATTTAATTGAAAAAACAGGCTCGCCTGACAGCGGCTTCTACCGAAATAACCATGAAGCCCTAAATCGCCAGCTGCTGAAACTTGAGGAACAACAAAGACCATCCATTCTCATCGGCGTAACTTTTGGCCTGATCGAATTTATCACCGGCTACCATCCTTCCCTTCGCTATACAAAAGTGATAGAAACCGGCGGCATGAAAGGAAGAGGCGAAGAACTCACACGGGAGGCTTTACACGGGAAGCTATGCGAAGCATTCCACACCGAAACAATTTACAGTGAATATGGCATGACGGAGTTACTCTCGCAAGCATATTTATCGGATGACAGGAAATTTCATACACCGGCATGGATGAAGGTTTTGATCCGTGATGTTAATGATCCGTTACAGCTGATCGGGCATGGCAGAACCGGCGCAGTCAATATCATCGACCTCGCTAATATTGACTCCTGCGCATTCATTGCCACCGCTGATCTGGGCAGAACATTTACGGATGATACATTTGAACAACTTGGCAGAATGGATGACAGTGATGTGCGAGGATGCAATCTGATGTGGGAGTCCTAAGCCTACACCTGCCATTCAAAACAACATCGGGTTTTACACGGGTAGTAACCTGATCAGGACTTGCTAACCAATTCCCATTAAAAAAAAGATCAACCCCTGCTATGCAGCGTTTCTCCTCATCGTACCAGAATTTTTCAATTGACAAATCCGGTTAGGGTCCTGCTAAATTGTTCTTCCCTGCTATACTTCACCCTCCTCAAGCAGTACATCATCCTATTCATCACAAATTGGCGATAGATATAATCTATACCGAATCGAGTAGTCTTCACAATAAGCTTCACATGCCTTTTCTTTGTAATTTTTTCTAATTTTAGAAAAAAAACATGAAAACAATTCTAACCTTTCTCGCCCTGATATGCACTGTATGCCTTGCAGAGAGAAGCATGGCGCAAAACGCCGAAATGGATGCGCAAATGAAAGCCTGGTCTGCCTACATGACGCCCGGAACTGAGCACAAAAAAATGACTACCGGCGTGGGCGACTGGAAAGCAACCACACAGATGTGGATGGATCCTTCACAACCTGCTATTACCATGGATGCCAAGGTTCATAGTGAAATGATCCTGGGTGACCGGTACATCGTTGCTCACTATTATGGCGAAATGATGGGAATGCCTTTTGAAGGCATCTCAACCATGGGTTTTGACAACGCCACCAAGAAGTATGCGAGCACATGGGTAGATAATATGAGTACCGGCATCATGTATATGGATGGAAAATGGCGTGATGATATCAATGGCATTGAATTTAAAGGCATCGGTATTGATCCCGCAAGTGGTAAATCAATTCCCATGCGGCAGGTTTTCATTTTTAAAGATGAAAACACCCAAGTGATGCAAATGTATGAAGAAAGGAAAGGCAAGGAAGTAAAGACGATGGAGATGACGCTCACAAAAATGTGAGGCAATGGTTTCACATTGCAATCCTTCGCAAACAGGTAAACAGATCAACTTTCTTTCGGCAGCTTCAAAAACAGGCCGCCAATGATAACAGTTTAACATAAGGTAAATTGCCGATTGCTTTATCATCAGGCTGATGCTCTCAGGGTGCAACCCGTTGAATCCCATTTTGTACTTCATGAAAAAAACAGGTTGAATTTGCTCCGTTTGAGCGATCGACTGAAAAAAATTACTTTTGTTCTCTCCTATTTCAGGAAAATTGGAAATTAATAATAAGGAATACATTAGCAGATGTCTGTAGCTGATTTGATTGAATCGGGGATCGTTGAGTTGTATTGTCTCGGTATTGCCAGTGAAGAAGAAAAATTGCTGGTTGAGCAGCTCGCGGCTGACAGCCCTGAACTTAAAAAGGAAATCAGCTCCATCCATGAAGCATTGGCTTTATTCGCAGTGGAAGGTTCAAAATTGAATCCGCCGGCAGAACTGAAAGAAAAAATCCTTTCTTCATTAGGTGATCAAACTACTGCAACAAAACAGCTAAGCCTCCCCCCTGCATTAACCGCACAATCGAAAGTTGATGCATGGCTTGAATACCTGAGCCACCACAACATTGTAATACCAACTACGGATTTTGAGCTCATCATAACGGATCTTCCCGGAACAGCAGCCTATTTTACCTATGTGGTATTTGGTAATCCAGGTGCAGCCGTGCCGGAAGAAATCCATGATGGCCACAATGAGTATCTTTTGATTTGCAAGGGCGAATGCGAAATGACGATGGCTGGTCAGAAAAGCAGGTATAAAGCCGGAGATTTTCTTACTATCACTCCGGGAACACGGCATTCCGGCCTGGTGACCGGCACCGAAACAATGATAGCGATCGGTCAAAGACGTGCCGCATAAATGGCGGCCGGAAATACCTTAAGCAAATGGTTGGAAGGTAGAAAAGCAATTCACCCCTGGAATCCCGATTTTTTCAAGGGAAAAATCACGCTTCGGAGCACTGTAGAACTGCTTAAGGGTAAAACCCGCTGCTGCTTTAACCCGGATTTTTCAGTGGAAAAATCCCGCTTCGCTGCGACTTAGAGCTGCTAAGGATTTGCTCAATTTGTCAAGAAAAGAAAATGATTCACAAACCCTAAGCAGCTCTACGTCGGGGTTAAACCCGTTGCCGCTTTGAACTGCAAAATGTGGGTTTAATCTGCAAAATGCAGTTTGAACAAAGAAGGCTGAATGTAAACCTGCTTTGCCATTAATTTCTTTCAACTCCGTGAAATATTGTTGTTTCCAAAACACCACGCACTTTCTGTTATCCACCTTCCAACTCCGTCTCTACCCTGCCAATCTCAGCGCCGAGTAAATGCAGCAATTCGAACTTGAGGGCATTTAACAGGAAAACATTGCCTCTTACCTGGTTGACGTATTCGCTGGCTTTCTCTTTATCCTGTTTCATCAACGCCGGCAATTCCTTATCGAGAAAATTCAGATGCCTGATAATGGCCTGCTGTTGCTTTTTACCTTCTTGCGTCAGGGAGAAAGATCCAAACATCCGCTGCCAGAAGCCGATGCTGATGAGCGGCTTTAAATCACCTGCCAGCAAAAACTTCTTCTTGAAATTTTCGTCGCCTTTGGCAGCCTTAAATGCCATCTGTATAAAGTGCGTGAACAAAATCCTCGATTTAGGTTTTTTATAAAAGGGATAGAGAAAAATCATCTCATGCAACAACGGTTCTTCCTTTTTAAAGTTTTTACCAACGACGACATATGCCAGTGATAAGGTTGCATTACCCTGCACCGGCTGCATGTCGTAATTCAACAAATGCAATACCTGCCTGGTCAGCAAATCCATCAGGGTATACTTCATGAAATCGCGCAGCCGCGATTCAAACGGCCTGAGCAATAACAGGGTTTCAGCAGGTGAAAGTTTTGCAAGCAATTCCATAACCACAAAAGTAATTCAACCTTTATTGTTCACGGCACCGCATTAATACCAGGGCACCAGCATGGAGATGTATCGCTGGTATTTTGCATATTCCGGGTTTTTATGTAACATATGTTCTTCCATCATCGGTATACTGATAAATATGAACATCATAGTCATTAAAACCGGGCCGATGATGGTCCACCAGAAAGATGCGTTAGCCGCCAGCACGAAAAGGTAGATACCCCACCAGAAGAGTATTTCTCCGAAATAATTAGGATGCCGTGAATACCGCCATAACCCTATCGTACAAAAATCTCTTTCGTCTTTCCTTTCTGACCTGAAGTTTCGCTGTTGCTCATCGGCAACCAGTTCAATCAGCGTGGCAATGATACAGATCATGAAAGCTATTACGTCCAGCAACCCCGCTTCATAGGCCTGCTGCCGTACGGCAAAATAGGCCGGCAACATGCACAGAAAAACGATTGTTGTTGGAAAAAGATGAATACCGAAAAAGTTAACCAGCGGAAAATAAACGCCCGTCTTTGAACGAAGCACTTGATACCTCCAGTCTTCATGCTTCAACCCTTTCCATCCCCTGGCCCAATTAAAAGTTAGCCGGGTGCCCCATATGGCCAAAGACAGCAAGAGAAAATCAAATCGCATTGTATAATTTATTTGGCTCATAAATGTCCAGTAAAAACAAAGTGCAAACGGCGCCAGGCTCCAATATGGATCATAGAAACTCGCATTACGATACATCCAGCCTATCACGAATATCACGATCGTTGCTATCACATCGGCATAAAATGAAGTTGACAAGATTGATTGTTGCAGGTCATTAAACACGATAAAAAGCAAACCGGCACCAAAAGAAAGTATATACGCAAAAAAAATAGTAGAGTAGGCAATGATCTCCTTTTTATACTTGGCCAGCATGCATACAATATACAACTATTGCATAATCAGGTAGTAAACGGCTGCTCCGGTATTGAAAAAATTGGATGGCAATGGGTTACTTTGCACAAGATGACAACCACCACAATAATTAAAGTCAACCTTTCGCTGTTCATCCAATTATGCCTACTGCTGTGTGCATACAATATTCTGCCTGCTCAATCAAAAGTTGACACTTTGATAAGTATAGCTAATCAGCAAAGCAAGCAGTTGAATAAAGACGACTATAAAGTGAGCTATGCAATCACACTTGACCAAATTGGTGACTCCTGGTTCAGTAGTGGCAAGTTTGATAATGCTGCATCCATTTTCAGAAAAGCCGCCGATTTATCCCTGCAAACCGGACAGGTAAAACAATCAGCGGATATTCAATACAAGATTGCAGACTGTTATAGCAGGATGAACCGGACAGATAGTGCCATACTTTCATTCAAACTGGCTGCAAAGCAATATCAATCTGTACACGATACCGGAAGCATGGCAAAAGCTATGGCTGCAACAGGCTATTGCTATTTCCAGCTTTCTGACTCCGTCACTGCTTTTAGATTAGTGGAAGAAGCAACCAGGATGGCTGAACAAAACACGAATGAACGTATTAAAGCAAGTTGTTATCATTATATGGCCTTACTCTATAGCCAGGAAGGTAATGATCTGCGAAAAGCCAAATCTTATATTCATCGTGAAGCGGCGATTTTGCAACTGCTTGGCGATTCCGCCAATTTCTACAAGACCATTGTTGAACTCGCCAACCTTCAATTGCGCTCTGAGGCATATGATTCAGCAATTGTTCTTTTCAGAAAAACACTGCAGCATTATACGTTGCTGGATATACAATCCGGAATGGGACTGGCATTGCATAGCTTAGCAGCCACTTACGCCGCTCAGAACCTGTTTGACAGCGCAGTAATCTACAGCAACAAGGCAATTGAAAAATTCTCTTCTGTCAATGACTCAACATCTCTTGCAGTCGAGTACTGCAGGCTCGGTACCAGCCTGGCAGCCAGCGGTAACAACGAAGACGCTGTCAATGCAATGCGTACCGGCTGGCATATCGCCGCCTTATGTAACGATCCGGCCAATCAACGGGAGCTTGCTTTAGGACTTTCAACAGTGCTGGAGCAATCTAAAAATTATGAAGAAGCCTTGCAGTACTATAAGCGATATACCCTTTTGACCGACAGTATAAAGAGTATGGAAGGAGAGAAAAAATTAACGGCCATGAAAAGCCTGCATGCGATTCGGGAAATGGAACGATCCGCTTCCTCTATCAGCAATGCCAGTAGCTGGGAAGTGAAGGCCGCAGCTGATCAAAGAACCATCAGGATACTGATGATTGGAATTGCGCTGTTAGTATTGCTTGCCTTCTTTCTGCTTTATACCCGATTCAGCACCAGAAGAAGAACGGCACAACAATTCAGGCAGCAAGATAAAATGATAGAAGAAGAACGGAGCAATTCCTACATACAACGGCTCCGGGCAGAGCAAGCTGAAAAGTTTACATCACAATTCATGGCAAAGATGAGCGAGGAAATCCTGGCACCCATCCATGCCATATCCGGATTTACCCATCTGTTGGAAGATGAAAAACAGCAAGAAAAAAGATCCGAATACCTAAATGCTATCAGAAGGTCAACCGACCGCCTGCTGGCGTTGAATCAGGATGTGTTCGATCTTCGCATGCTGGAAGCCGGCAGTTTGAAATTAAAAAAAACACCTTTGCGAATAAACGATGTTCTTAACTTCATTGATAAAACAATCGCCCCGAGCGCTGTTCAAAAGAAATTGCATTGGCAACACCTGGTAGCCAATGATGTTCCGCCATTGCTGATGGGTGATGCAGCCTTGCTGCAGCAGCTATTACTTAAACTGGTAGGTAATGCGATCAAATTCACTGAGTCAGGTACCGTTTCAATGGAAGTGTCTAAAGTTCACCCGGCAAACACTATCCTCTTTAAAGTGGCGGATACTGGCGCGGGTATCGCTGGAGACCGGCTGCAGCAGATACTTAAGATCTTCTCACAACCTGGTGCTCACACGCAACATGCCGGAAGCGATGGTATCGGTTTAACTATCTGCAGCAAACTCGCGGCATTGATGAATGGCCGTCTGGAAGTTGACAGTAAAGAAGGGTTGGGCTCCACCTTCTATTTTTCCATGCCAGACGAAGTCGCATCTACAGTACAATGGGAATCACTGCAACGGGATGAACTGATGACGGCCGTTCAAACCGGTGCATCATTAGCCGGCAGCAAAGTATTAATTGGTGATGCTAATGAAGACGATCTGCTCCTGCTGAGTGAAATGCTAAAGAAGTTTATTCCGGACCTGGCAATCGACTGCTGCAAAAGCGGAAACGAAGTGCTTGCCGCACTGGAAACGCAAGCAGAGAGAATCAATATCAACGAAGCGCTCCACGGTTTAGATCAAGTAACCCTGCAGGCCGCAACTGGCTATTCACTGCTACTGCTGAATGTTCAAATGCCGGCAATGGATGCCTATGCGACTGTCGGTTACATCCGCCATCCGTTAAGAAATCAAATTCCGATTATCGCGCTGAGTACCTTTACAAATGCTGCCACAACTGATCGTTTGCTTAAGGCAGGCATTCAGAGGTGCTTATTGAAACCCTTTACGGCAGAAGAGTTGATCATGGCTATAGCCGGTGAATTAAAAATTAATGCAGCTTCTTTACACGAAAATAACCAGGAGGAAGCATCCCAAAAGCATGCTTCAACTGTGGCAGTCGCTCCAAAGGAAAAATACCAATGGATTCAGCTCGAACACCTTGAAAAACTGGTGGCACAGGAACCTGTTCAGGTTCAACGATACCTACGACTTTTTAATGAATTAATCCCCGCCCGCATCTTAACGCTGCAAAGCGCGCTGGAGCAACGCGACTTTCCACTGATCAGGAAAACGGTACATGTCATGAAACCTCAGCTTGCATCTTTAGGAATGAGTAATGCCAAAAAACTGGCGGAAAGTATTGAATCCAATTATCATCGTGAAGAACGAATTCATCCGGCTGCAGAAATTCTTCTGACAGAATGCCTCGCAGCATTGGAAGAAGTGAGGCTGGAGCTGGGTATCAGCGCAAAATCATGAAGTGTATTTTTGTTCATCCATCAGCATTCATCCCTTGCCATGAATCGCTTTTGCCCAACTGATACCCCTGAGTTTCCCGGCAACAATTCCAATCATGCCCTAACCTGCAAATCCTCAGCAATAACCTGTTATCACCTCCGATCACAAATCGTATTGCATCGTGCAAATGAATAAATGCAGCTACACATCATGGCAGGAAGCGCGCGCACTCCGCTTTTGCTTGTAACCAAATTTCACTGAAAGGACCTCTGCTGTTGATGACGGCTATAGGCGGCTTAACGAGGATGACTATAGAAATGCTGTTTCGTCCATCCTTAATCAGACAAGCTATTTGATTATAGTATTCCTGCTTCTATGCGACGGTTCCGGATTTCCAGTGGCGGATCACCTATAACATTCTGATTATTGATATTTGTTTAATATTTTATTTTTATGTATCATTACAGGTATAATCAAAACTTACTGCACATGAAAAAGATCTGCTTTACCAGGCTGGTAACAATGGCGATTTTATTTTTCATTGGTCTGTCATTTATGTTGCCGGATGCACAGGGGCAAACATGTGTTCCCCCTTCCGCCATCTTCACCGGTTCTGCTGCGCCGGATGTGGCTTCCTTTCAATGGCTACAGGTACCCGGGGCTAACAAATATAAACTGAGAATCAAACCATTCAAGACACAAACCTGGACCAACTATTCTGCCAATGTCCCGCTTTTACAGATAAGTCCTTATGTGGGCTACTACACTTTTCAAATGAGAAGCATCTGCTCATCATTGAAAAGTGACTGGACATCCAACGATGAAGCCTGTTTCAATTGTAAAGTGGAGATAGAACCGAATGAAAAGCTGTCCGATGCCTTGATGACGGAAGGTGGTGAAGAATATTGGGTGACCGGCATGATATCCGTTTCAGGCGACACAGACTTTTTCTGCATAAAACCCTTTCCCGGAGATGGTTATCTTACTGTTTCACTGAATTATGGAGGTCCTGAAAAATACAGGATCGCTGCCTATACGAAAAGCGGAACCTATCTCGGGGCATCATCCGGCCAACTGAAAAACCTCAATGGCAATGACACCATTTGCTTTATGGTATATGGCAAGGATGCTTCACAGTTTAATGATAAGAAAAGTTACTCGGTGCTGGTAAAAAGAACCATCGATCCGCAACGGTATGGAGTCGATGACTTGCAGGGCAACACAACGGCAGCATTCCTGCAACACTATGATATTTCCATTTATCCCAATCCGGCAAGGGATGCGATCACCATTAGCAGTAACGCTTTCCAGTCCGGCAACATTGAAATCAAGCACATTGAAATTTATAATGCTATAGGAGAAAAAATAATCTATAGGACAATTGACAATACTGCAAATGAAAATTATCATCTCAACCTTTCCGGTTTGCCACCGGGCATTTATTTACTGCAACTCATTTGCGGTACTACCACTGTTACTGAAAAATTTGTGATAGAATAAGGAGCCTGCCGCGCGTATAAAAAGGCTGCCGCTTTGGCGGCCTTTTTCATGATGCAATCATCGCATTTTTAGCAAGTTGTTAGGCGCAGCCAATTCGCACCACATCCCTCAGGCGATTGCGCTAAACGCTGAAAGTGTTATGCTTATCGGTTAAAAAAATGCAGCAGCGCCATCCTGAAGCACCTCTAGATGCAGGTATATATCTTATCTTCGTCCGCATTATTACGTCACTTTTTCATTTTGTATGATATCAAGACAATACGTTACGCATCTGTTGCTGCTGATCACCTTCCTTTGCGGCATTTCATTAGATTCACCTGCCGCAGATGCAAATGCAGCTGACAGCATTTCAGGATCAAATCACAAGGGCAAGTTTTATTTTTACTGGGGTTATAACGGTTCTGTGTTTACACAAAGTAACATACATTTCGGCGGACCGGATTACGATTTTACGGTCTTGGATGCTGTTGCACATGATCGCCCTTCTCCTTTTTCTTTCGCTTTATATTTCAACCCGGGTTCGATTTCCATACCCCAGTATAATTACCGCATTGGATATTACCTGGCTGACCGCTTTAGTATTTCCATAGGCCTTGATCACATGAAATATGTGATGGATCAAAATCAAACCGCCCTGATCACGGGCACTATTGATGATGCCGTGGGTGGAATTTATGCTGGTACTTATAATAAATCTCCCATGGTACTGACGGAGGACTTTCTACGCTTTGAACATACTGACGGATTGAATCTTTTGAGTGCTGACGCGGAATATACCTTGCCTTTGCTGGACATGCTGCATCAAAAAATGAATATATCCTTCGCTTCCGGCTTAGGCATTGCCGCCATGATACCTAGAACTGATGTACATGTAATCGGTGATGGGATCAACAACAAATTTCACCTGGCAGGTTATGGGCTTTCAGTGAAAACAGGCGTTAGAATTGAGTTTTTTCAGAATTTTTTTATGCTGGTGCAACTGCGGTCAGGGTTTATAAACCTTCCGGATATATTGTTAAATGACAACGTACCGCAAAGGGCAGATCAGCATTTTATTTTCCTGGAATACTTCTTTACGGCCGGCATGACCTTTCCGTTTCACAGGCATTTATAGTTCCTGCACTTCCGCTATTTACTTCAGGTGAAATAAGTCATCAACACCGGTTACCCTGCGGGTGGTGAATCCTTCAGCATATTTTACGCCTATCATCTTACCAAGCTCCTGTGCCCTGAAGTGAAGGCTGTCAATGAACTCAGGCCGGGAAATGTATGTCTCGGGTTCAATAGAGGCAGCGTCAAAAAACTGTGATTGAAATGCACGTATCGCTTCCATCTTTTTTTCGAAATAACCGGAAATATCCACCACCAGGTCAGGTTCAATCCACTCATCCTGAATATAATGATATACCACCTTTGGCCGCCATGGATCCTGTTCCATTTCTTCGTCTACTGTTAGGATTTTCTTTAAGCCGGCCAGGAAGGAAGCATCATCCACCAGTTGTGCAGCCTTGCCATGGTCCGAATGCCTGTCTCGGATCGCATTCGCGATAATTATTTCAGGCTGGTATTTTCTGATCATCCGGATCACCTGCAATTGATGCGTTTCATCATTCAAAAAAAAACCATCCCGCATACCAAGGTTTTCACGGATATCAACACCCATAATTTGCGCTGCGGCCTGTGCTTCCTGCAGCCGGATGGCAGGCGTACCCCGCGTACCCAGTTCACCCTGTGTCAGATCAATAATACCGGTTTTCCTTCCTGTAGCAATATGCTTAAGCAGGGTGCCGCTACAGGATAATTCTACATCATCGGCATGCGCGCCAAAAGCAAGTATATCAAGTTTCATGACCAGAAAATAAACAGTTAACTTACTACCTAACGAATTTACAGTTGTGTTTTATTGCAGGTTGTGCCGGATACAGTATATGCTCTGCATCAACAGTATTCCCCTTACACATTTCCCCCTTTACTGCTTGCGCCAAACAGCAGCATTCAATTATCGCTGTTGTTCAATTTGAAAAATCCTGCTGTACTCAGACTACGAACTGCTGAATGCTCAAATTCTGCAAGCTGAAGGTATCAAAACGGCATGAAGATAAAACAAGTTGGACTCAATGCTGTTAATTTTGTATCAAGCGCTCATATTATGAAAACTAAAGAAAATGATCTTGTCGTGCTGGTTAATCAGGCAGGCAGGCGAACCGGCACAGCAGAAAAAATGAAGGCCCATATTGGAGGCTGGCTTCATCGCGCATTCAGTGTTTTTATTTTCAATGACAAAGGTGAAATGCTTTTACAGCAGCGTGCCAAAACAAAATATCACTTTGGCGGCTTATGGTCGAATGCCTGTTGCAGCCATCCAAGACCAGGAGAAAAAGTACTGCACGCCGCAAAGAGAAGACTGCGGGAGGAACTCGGATTCGAGACGCCGCTGAGGCTGACAGATTCCATTCAATATTCCTTTTATGATCCGGTAAGCGGTCTCACTGAGAAAGAATTTGACTATCTGCTTTTCGGCAAATATGCCGGCGCCATAAACATGCACCCTGATGAAGTGATGGCCGTGCAATGGATGAAGTATGCTGATTTATACCAACAGATTAAGCGCCATCCAGAAAAATTTACACCCTGGTTCAAGTTGATTTTACAGGAAAAACAGCTATTACAAAAGATTAGAGGCTGAAGAAATTGATAGTTTGTTGTGTCATTATTTTGGCATATCCATTATTTGATCATTTCTTATGTACAGTTTTCATTTGAATAACATCAACTAAAAAAGCAAACGCCATTGAAAAATAGATATAGCCTTTGGGTATTTCAAAATGGAACCCCTCTGCTATTAGTGCTACGCCAATCATCATTAAAAAGCAAAGTGCCAGTATTTTAAAAGAAGGGTGTTTAGTGATAAATTGGCTAATAGGCCTGGAAGCAAAAAGCAAAATAATAACAGTTACAATAACAGCGGTGTACATTACCCAGAGCTCTTTTACCATACCTACCGCAGTAATAATGGAATCAATGGAGAATACTAAATCTAAAATGATTACTTCAAGCAACAATTTCTTAAAACTGATATATTTAGGAATAGTAGGTTTATCCTCTTTTGCTATTTCAGATTTATGATAAATTTCCCTGGTGCTTTTATAGATAAGAAATAATCCTCCAAAAATTAAAATAAGTCCTTTGCCCGAAAAATCTATTTCAAAAAAGGAAAACAAAGTTTTGTCTAATTTCAAAATCCAGGCAATAAATGCCAAAAGACCTAATCTCATCAGCATAGCCAAACCAATACCCCAAAATCTTAATTTATCTCTTTGCTTTTCGGGTAGTTTATCAGCCAAAATGGATATGAAAATAATGTTGTCAATACCAAGAATTACTTCTAAAGCAATTAAGGAGAGTAAGGGAATTATTACCTCTGTCATTTCTCAAGTTGATCTGTTTGTTAACTATGGATTTGTATGCTCAATTTGCACCTAACATGAATTTACGATAGAAGTTCAAATTTCTAATGAACCAAAACAGCCCTATTTCGCCAAACGTGTGTTTTACTGTTGCGTTGCGGAAACAGAGATAACCCTGACTTTTCTTGATGGATACTCCCGCTTTTCTTAGACAGAGCAATGCTTAGTGCTACAGCTGCTGCTTTGAACTGCAAAATGCGGAATTAACAATCAAAGACAGATTGGCCTGGTGGCCATCACGGATATTAGTATAAGGATGCCAGCGTGGTCATGTGCGCTGCAGCAATGATCTGCATCAGTGACTCAAAATAGTCACAGGTATTGGCGCTGGCATCGTAATTCTTGACACAGTCAATACCCCTCTCATAGGCAGTATTAATGTCGTCACGGCTGGCAGGCACATAACAAACGGCGAGCGAATAAAAAGCTACGCTGCTATTAGAAATAATGCTCAGGTAGAAACTGGTAGACACCGGCCCTAGATACTCATCGTTATAAAACTGGTTACCGTTCAACAAAACGTAATCCGCTCTCCACTCGTCATTCAGCTGATACGCCTTCGTATATCTTGAATCAACCGACAACCCATGAACATCAGCCCCAAAATCCTGATTGATATTGTCAATCACTTCGTTCACCGGATCACCGCCATGTTCAACCAGGTAATAATACAGGTTGAAATATTCACCATCTGGAAAATTCTTTAGATCAACACTGAACAAATCATAGTTCGTGTCATAGCTAAGCGAAGTTCCGGCAGGCAATGCTAACATGAAACCATTGTTAATATCCTGGTAAATATCAAATTCCAGCACATCATAGTCAATATGCAGATTGTTCGCCTCAAAATCAGCGGCAAAGCTCTGCATATTTTCAGGGTCGATGGCCGTTCGTTGCATCTCCTCCAATGAACGGGTCTTTGTCTGAAAGAAATTGAAGTTCCCGTATGAGTAAGAACTGTAATCATCAGCGAGGTGATCCGGAGAACTCATCACGACATTTCCCGCCGGATCACCATTACCGGTAGTATTGGCCGTTGTCACGTCATTGGGTTTTACATCAATCAACACTTCCGCAGAATATAATTGAGTCGCATTGCCAAGATTCGCCGGCAGCACCGAGATATTTGATGCTTCCAGGGCATCCAGGTTGACAGCCGGAATGCACCAGCTTACATTCATCAATCCTCTTTCGAGGCCCCCATCCCCAATACCGATCAGTTCATTTTTATTGTTAAAAACCGGAGCCCCAGAAAATCCCGGCAATAAACTGCCGCTTAAGAAATAGATCGGTAGTTTCATGGATGGAAAACCCAAGGCAGTCAGCTGTGTTTTATCCTCCGGCCTTACAAGAAATTCCAGTGTCTCCGGATTGGCATGCCCCTTCTCCAATGCCTGTGTCTGATCGCCTTTAGATCCGCCATTATATCCGATGGCATACATCTTTTCCGCGAATGCGACTTCTCCCTGGTGATAGGTCGTCAACGGTATCACTTCACTACTTACGGGATTAGATTCTATGTTCGTCTCCAGTAAAACAAGATCACCGGGCTGATAGACCTTAATCACTTTTGCCTCCGTGATATTGTCACCCGGATACACAACCTGCACCTTCCCGCCTATTTTCATCGCATGCAACGATGTCACCACCCACGATTTTTTCTTCCACAAAAAACCGCTGCAGACACCCATCTTATTTCCACCGGTCACCATCACCTTCACCAGTGACTTCTCGGCAACAGCAGGTTTAAATTGCGCAGTGGCCGGCAACATCAAAGCCAAAAGCATCAGCCATGTCATTATGCATCTAATCATGGTTCAAAATTTTTGCAAGTGATAAGAACAATGTCTTTTGATGAGCTTCAGGAATATCACTACTCATTTTATCAACAATAGCTTTCCATGATTTTCCGGCGGCAGTCAGTGTTTTCTTTATGTCATTCAAAGATTGTGTGCTGTTCAGTTTGTCCACTGCGGCAGAAGCCGGAATTTTCACTACTCCGCCATTTCCCCCGCCGCAAAATATTTCGCGTAAGCTAAATAAAGCCTGAACATAAACACTTTCAGGTAACCCTTTGCCAAGTTCATCTGCCAATTCCTTCCATGTTCCACCTGCCTGTTCAAAAGTATTTTTGATTTGCGACAACGGCTTGTCACTATTCGTCATATCAAGTATATAACATTGACTTGCGTCAATCTCCGAAGAATACAACACATTCTTCCTTGCAGCGCCTGTTTCATTAGGATCAGCAAACTGATAACCTGACTTTTGCTGTTTGGAACTAGCCACCGTTGCAACGGGCCCGCTTTCGCCGGATGAGGCTTCACCTTCATCCGAAGAAGCAGCTTCTGCAGACTCCTCAACAACATTAGAAGATTCCGCCGCGCTACTCCCTTTCCAGGCCGTTGGTACGAGGTTAAATTCACGATAAGCAATAAAATCCAGCGCCTGTTGTTTTGTGAACCCAACCTTCAAGTAACCCTGCATCATTTTTTCACGCGATGGCAGCAGCCCGTTATTGGTTCTGATATACATGCCCGCCACAATACCGGCTACGCAGAAAAATCCGAAAGTACCGATACGTATGCTTTTTAATGGACTCAGGAATTTATCATCCAGTCCGAGCAAAACTGCCAACATGCCTGACAAAACACCAATAATGCCACTCACCACCGGCGACACCGCAAGGCCTAACAGCATGCCAAGCAAGAGACCGATTCCTGCACCATTCAAAGCTGCAGTGATCACTTGAAGCAGAGTTGGCTTCGGAGATTCCACTACGGCGGATGAAGACTCCTCCTGCATTTCACTTTCTACATTTTCAGCAGATGGTGTTGCATTGTCTGTTGATTCAGCTTTAATTTCTTCCGGTTCGGTTGGCTCGCTCATAAGAAAGGGTTTTACTTTTTCAAAAATATCTTTTGCTATTTGGAGTAACTTATTCATAACATGCATAATCAATTTGCATTAACAACAGGCGGGACCTCAAAAAACAAATTCAATAGCTGCAGCATACAGGTGAAATTTGTATGTAACCTTCAACGCAGTAATCAGGTACAAGATATACAAAAGGAAGAGAGAATGAATACGAGCGAAGATACTTGCTGCTGTCCCAACAACCGTCTTTTCTGTGCAACCCGCAATATTCAATAGGCGAATCATAATCCGGAAGCAACTGTATTACCCAGTGCTTGCGTATGCAGCAACAGACAGCTTATAGAGTTGCGCCATCGGGATGGCATCTCATTTTGGGTATCGTAATGCTGGCAGCAAAGAGCGCTGCACCCATGACAGGCATGAACCCTTCGCCTAAAAAGGCAATCTGCGGAGAGAAAGGGATTCGAACCCCTGGTCCCGTGAAGGACAACGGTTTTCAAGACCGCCGCATTAGACCGCTCTGCCATCTCTCCGGGGCCAAAGATATACGCTGAAACCCGGAATTCAAATTATGTGGTTACCTGATTGTTTCATCTTAATAATCATGAATGAAAACAAGCTTTCACAAATCCGCTATCTTTATTCAGATTACCCAACCATTGAAAGACAATTTCTCCCATCGCTCCGAACACTATGCGAAGTTCCGGCCCCATTACCCGGAAAAAATGTTCGATTTCATTCTTCAACATGTTCCCTGTCATAAACGTGCCTGGGATGTGGGCACCGGAAATGGGCAGGTAGCCGGCAAGCTGGCACAACACTTTGAACAGGTAATGGCAACCGACATCAGCGAGAATCAGTTGCGTCATGCTGTGCAGCGCAGCAACATATTTTATAAAGCAGAAAGTGCGGAACATTCGTCTTTTGCCGATGCAAACTTTGATCTGATTACAGTAGGGCAAGCCATTCACTGGTTTAATTTTGATGCATTTTATCAGGAAGTGAGACGGACATCGAAGCAAGGAGGCATCATTGCTGTTATCGGTTATCCATTATTCCATGTCAGTAAAAGCGTGGATGCTTTGATCTGGAAATTGTATTCAGAGACATTGCAGGACTACTGGGATCCGGAACGGAGATATCTCGACGAACAGTATGCCACCCTTCCGTTCCCTTTTACGGAAATAGAATCTCCTGCCTTTGAAATGCAGTACGATTGGACGTTGGATCAACTAGTGGGTTTTCTAAACACCTGGTCTGCGGTACGGCATTATATCGCTAAGCATGGAGTGAACCCGGTTGACAGCCTTGATAAAGAACTGCAACAAATATGGACAGAAGATGAAAAGAAGAAGATTTATTTTCCGGTTCTCTTGAAATTAGGACGCATTATCTGATTGCTTTCCAGTTTCCCGATTTTCAATGGAAAAATCGTGATGGACAAAGCTTACTGCAATAATCGCTAAATACCAAGCAGCAACTTCAGCTTGCCATAACCTGTCTTGCTCACCGGAATTTTTTGACCGCCCTTGAGAATGGCAAGATGGCTTTCTTTTTCATATGGCTCAATACGCGTGATGGACTGAACATTCACCATATAGGAACGGTGGGTGCGAACAAACTGCTGAGCATCCATCAACTGCTCAAAATAATTCATGGTTTTGTTCTTCAGAAAATATCCTTCTGCCGTGATAATTTTCACATAGTCGTCAGCCGCTTCCAGGTACTGGATGTCCTGCACGGGGATAATCTTTATTTTACCTCCATCCTTAACAACAATGCGGTGATGCATCACTTGTGACTTCTCAAGGGCGTCTTCCGTTACCGCCACGACAGGTTGTGCAGTCAACCCGGCCTTACCTTGTTCCATCCATTTCTGCAGGGCTTTTTCAAATCTTTCCTTGCTGAATGGTTTGAGGAGGTAGTCAATGGCATGGGCATCAAATGCACGAACAGCATACGTTTCAAAAGCGGTAGTGAATATTACCGGAGGAGGGTCTTCCAACAGCTCCAGCATTTCAAATCCTGTGATTTTTGGCATCTGAATATCCAGGAAAATCAATCCGGGCTGATGTTGCTGGATTGCTTTTAATCCTTCAAAGCCGTCACTGCATTCCTGCACAACGGTTATGTCAGGATACGGTTGCAAGTATTCCAGCACCATTGATCGGGCCAGCGGTTCATCATCAATTATGATTGCTTTCGTCATGCTGCTGAGGAATTTTAATGATGGTCGTGTATCGATGTCCTTCAACTGATGTTGTCAATAAATCATTGCGGGCAAACAGCAAATATAACCGGCGCTCAACCGACTTCAATCCAAAACCGGTTCCGGTCACAGCCGGCGCAGTAGCAGGATCAAATGGGTTTTCCACCGAAATCACCAGCTGGCTTCCTTCTTTCCGAGCATGTAACTGTATGACTACCGTTGCCGTTGTATCATACAAACCAAATTTGATGGCATTTTCCACCACCGGCTGCAACAGTAGAGCTGGCAGCATCATTTGCTCTGTATCTTCGTCACAAAGAATTTCAGTCATTAGCCGGTGACCAAACCGTACTTTCTCAATAGCGAGGTACAACTGCAGGTGCTTCACTTCTTCCGCTAATACTACCCGTTGCTGTTCGTCCTTTTTTAAAGTTCCGCGCAAAAAATCGGCAAGTTGCTGAATCATCTTACGTGCTTCTTCCGGACGTGTGCTGATCAGTGCGTTGATTGAATTCAGGCTGTTGAACAAAAAATGCGGCTGAAGCTGCTGCCGCAGGTTGAAGAGTTCAGCCTCCCTTGAAAGCCGAATGGCATCGGCCTTGCGTTGCTCATTCTCCTTTTGTTCCTGCAGCGTGTACCACAATACGCTCAGCATGGCCATGCAGCCAATGACGAGCAATGCGATGCCACCCCTGATCAACAATGAATTGCTCAGGAAGGCTGCATAGTGTTCATCGCCGGAATGGATATACAACAATGCCCACCTGCTCAGCACGAGCCAGGCAACACTTAATCCTAAACTCCACAAGAGCAGGTACCAGTAACGGTGCTGCTGCGGCAGGTAGTACCGGAAGTTGTTGCTGACAAGTAAACAAGTCGCCGCCAGCAATAGAACCGTGACAGTCGCGTCCTGCCATGCTATTTGCCAATGGAAGCCGAAGCCATGCATCACTATTACATGCACGGCTCCCCAGGTGATCCAGAATATGACAAATGCAAGCCTGAATTTATTGGCAGATAGTGGTGAAGTAGACAAACAGGATGAACTATGTGGCTTTGAAATTAATGATTGAAATGATATCGTATTCTGATCAACCCGGATTTTTCAATGGAAAAATCCGGGCATTTTAAACGGGCAGGGTAACAAGACGGATTGAACTTACAGGATGATACCTGTTCAGTTGCTGAACCTGCTGGATCGAATAAATCAAGACAAACTGGTGTCGGCATTTACAAAGCTATTATCAGATACCGCTTTTGCTTTCACTGCGCTGAGGCGAAGTGCTCTTTGCGAGATGATACCTGTATAGGCATCGGCGTCTCCCGGTTCGTGTATGGTGGAATATAATTCAGCTCCATCTTTGAGTGATATCATGGGAAACAGTTCAGGAACACCGATGAACTTCCAATGAATGCGTTTCCCTTCCTCCGTACAGAAATCATCCTGCTCGAAATTCCCGATAGCATGCGCTCTTTTATAAGCATCAGCTTCATTTACCGCCCGAATCATTCTTAACTGTTCATCAAATTGCGGCTGATGCTTGCCATCATCACATATTATTTGGAAGACAATTTTTGCTATATACCAATTCATGCTGGCAGGTTTACGATTGTTTTAGTTCAGGGGTTATAAATTGATATTCGTGGTCAACCAAATTCCTGTATAGACTGTACTATTTCGTATAACTGCGAAGTTCCAGTCCGCCCAGGATACATACACCTTTTAACACCAATACCTTGTCATGATCTGCTTCGGATGCAAGCACCATCCGCTTATCTTCGATGCCTCCCAAAACAGATACGAGTTCCGATTTCACCACCCAATGTGCAGGCAGGATCAGTTTCGTGCCGCCCATTATAACAGTAACTTCCATCACCACCCGTCCGGTGATATCTGCCTGCGATAAATCAATTTCACTTCCGCCAAATATGCTCACCACATCTCCTCCTTTAAAATTCTTGGACAGGATCACCTTCTTGATGCCACCTAAAACGGAAGTGGTATCAATAAAGTCATCATCGGTATAAGATGACTGGCGGAATGACGAAACCGCTCCGGGCGATGAGATATCGCTATCATTCTCCACATCTGAAGGGTAACGCCTTCCCCTCGGCTTAATCATCAGCCAAACACCGAGGATGATGATGAGTACTGGCCACAGGTAATGCCGCAATGCCATATCAGGATATACATCCTCTAACATAAATGCACCACCCACCAATATCAGAATGATCCATCCATTACCTCTAAACTGACTTTGCAAGCCGATGCCAAGTCCTAATACTACCAGAAATGTTTTCCAGGTGAACAACCAATAGGGAAACACTGTGCCTAATGACTGTAATAGCCAACCGAGACCAATCATTAACAATAACAGACCCAACCAAACATGGTTGTTGGTCCCTCTTTTTGAATCATTATTTTCCACGAGTTTCATTTTTTTTGATGCAAATGTATTTGCGAAACAAGCCTTGCACAATGAGATTTGGGCCAATGCAAGTGAAATATCGGTGAATGGACGGATTTTCCCGGTGAAAATTCCCTACATTTTCAGGCTAGATCAATAACACACCTAATACTATTTTACCTCACATACTTTTTTAATAAAAGCTGATATGAATAAACTCATGTGGATTTGCCTTGCACTGCTCATTTTTCCAACTCTATCCTGGACATGCGGTGACAATGAACCAGGCGGATATCCTCCTATTTCCGTGCCCGCAAGCCTCAAAGGACCATCCGGAGAACCAGGACAGATTTTGCTAGGTGGCATCTGTAAGGAAGTGTCCTTTTTTCATGGGGAAACGGATGATGAAGCTGACTGGCATTGCGGGATTTCGCTCAATGACGTGACAATCAGGGAGCTCACAACTTCATTGATAAACGACGGTTTCACAAAAGCAACAAGGAGCCATCTTTGTTGCGTGTATAGTGAAATAATGGTTTTGAATGATTATAAGATTACCGCTGATGATGATTTGTTTTACCCATTAGATGTTGATGCTCCATTTATGCTTTCCAATGGAAACGATCCTCACCCCTACTACGAACTGACAAAATCCACTGTCGAGGATAATCAAGGTTTTCCCCTCTTAGATTTGAGCGATTTTTCATCGCTTGTAACAAACCATGCCTATGTTTATCTGCAGGGGCCATTCGTGAATGATGCGGCACACGATTTTCTTCCGGAAATTCATCCCTTAGATGCGATGGCATATGCAATGGATGAGGATGGTTTACCGCTGTCAATAACAAGTCAAGATGCAGCTTGGCCAAAAACAACGGTAACATGGAGAGTCTGCTTCTTTTCAAACTCCAGTTTTCACCGTATCAACAATGAAAGCTATGTTGACAAAGAAAGGAGAACCCTATGGTATCTTGATCCGCCTTCCAAAGCAAATGATGACAATGAGATTAGAGCTTTCGATGTTTCTATTGAGTCAAAACCAGTACAGATTTATTTGAAAAAAGAAAACTCATTTACTACAGTATACGGAGTAAAAGCGGGTCCTCAGGCAAGCATAGTGGACACCCTGGGTAAAAAGAAACTAAGGGTAAATGCTACAATGAAAATACCTAATAGATTGGGAGGCCTTGTGGTTGTTGACTATAAGCTTTCGGTAGTTCCGGTGGCCCGAGATCTTAGCGGGGGAATTGAATGATCCCATACTCTCATATTACCTATCTGGAATTGTGCAAAGCAGAATTTGAGAACGGCACCTGATTTTTCAGTATCTCACTCCATGCTCTCCAAGACTACGAATAACAATTCGCCGAATAAATAGCAGCGGATAAACCCACCAATACGCTTTGTCGTGCTATTTCTACGCTTCATCGGATGCGGCTTTTCCGCCATAAGTTCTCCCCTGATATTTGTTCTGTCCAATTTAAACTATCAGACGATGAAAAAATCCGACAACTACCATTCCTCCAAAAAGCCTGCAGGTATAGCACCTTCCCTATTCCAATTTGCCCTTCTTCTGCTGATGCTGATCGTTAATTCACCAGCCGTAACGTACAGCCAAACACTGCAACAGTCTGTTCGCGGTACTATCGCAGATGTTGACTCGAAAGAGCCGCTCATTGGTGCAGTGCTGCGCATTCCCGCTATCAACATGGGCAGCACCACTGATGAAAATGGAAATTTCAAAATCACCGGTGTCCCTGTCGGGCGATATGATATGTTTTGCTCTTACCTCGGTTATGAAGATCAGGCCGTGGCAGATGTCATCATCACCTCGGGAAAGGAAGTGGTTCTCAACATTTTCCTGGCAGAGAAAGTGAATGAACTGAAGGAAGTGGTAGTCACTTACGACCGGCATAAAGACAACACCGTAACCAATAATGATATGACGGTGGTGAGCTCCCGGTCTTTCAATATTGAAGACACAAAAAGATATGCCGGCAGCCTGGGAGATCCTTCCCGTATGGCGGCAAATTTTGCGGGTGTTAGCGGTGCTAACGATGCGCGCAACGATATCATTATCCGCGGCAATGCACCATCCGGATTGCTATGGCAGCTGGAAGGGTTGAACATACCTAACCCTAATCACTTCGGTGCCCTGGGTTCAACCGGCGGGCCGGTCAGTATGCTGAATAATAATGTATTGGACAAGTCCGACTTTATGACGAGTGCCTTCCCCGCTCAATATGGTAATGCCCTCAGCGGCGTATTTGATCTGAAAATGAGAAACGGCAATAATGAACACCATGAAATTCTCGGACAAATCGGATTCAATGGATTTGAACTCGGTGCGGAAGGTCCACTCTCCAAAAACAAGAAATCATCTTATCTTCTCAACTATCGGTACTCAACACTGGGCGCTTTTCAGCAACTGGGAATTGATTTCGGAACCGGTGCTGCTACGCCCAACTACCAGGATCTGAATCTTAAGCTAAATTTCAAAGTGCGCAATGGCAACATTTCTCTCTTTGGACTGGGAGGCACCAGTGATGTGAGTTTTCTCGGAAATGAAACCGATACCACTGCGCTGGATTTTTACGGCAGCCGCTATACCAACACCATTGTTCGCTATAAGACGGGCGTAGCCGGTATTTCTTACGAAGTAAACCTGTCGACCAAAAGCGTATCTACGATCACTATGGGCATTTCCGGTACAGATGAATATTTCCATGGCGATTCCATCAGCAACGTCACATTAGAAGAAATCCCATCGGGAAATGCTTCCTTCAAGACACAGAAATATTCTCTCAGCTATAACTTTACACATAAGCTTAACGCGAAAAATACCTGGGGAGCCGGAATAACCACTGATGTTATTAATGCTGATCTTTTCAATGAAGAGATTCATTATGGAACGGAATACATCACCAATATTGAATCAAATACCACTACCCTGTTATCACAGGCATTCGCACAATGGAAGCACCGCTTCAATGACAGGCTGACCTTTAAAGGCGGAATGAACATACTCTTACTCACCTTAAACAGTTCATGGGCAATTGATCCGCGATTAGGATTCACTTACCGTCTTGCCGGGAATAAGAGCATTAACATCGGCTATGGACTTGTAAGCAGAATGCAGCCTTACTCCTTATACACGATTCAAACGCCGGATGAAAACGGATTTATGCTGACGAATGAAAATCTCGGATTCACCAAAGCTCATCATCTTGTGCTTGGCTATGACTGGCTCATCGCAGAGCACCTGCACCTGAAGGCTGAAGCGTACGTGCAGCACTTGTTCAACGTTCCGGTAGAACAACACAGCAGTTCCTATTCCGCCATTAATACCGGCGATGGTTTCGCACCTGATTTTACCGATAGCCTCGTGAATAAAGGAACAGGCAACAACTACGGACTGGAACTCACGCTGGAGAAATACTTCAGCAAAGGTTACTATATGCTTGGCACCTTGTCGCTTTTCGAATCGAAGTATAAAGGCAGCGATAACATCGTACGCAATACTGCCTTTAATCAGCACTATGTCGTCAATTTACTGGGCGGAAAAGAAATCACGGTAGGAAAAAAAGGCAACGCCCTCGGACTTGATATAAAGTTTACGACAGCAGGCGGAAAATACCTCACGCCGATTGACATGGAAGCCTCGGCTATCACCGGCAGCGAGGTTCACAATGAGGAGCTCGCTTATTCGGAACAGCAAAATCCTTACCTGCGACTCGATGCAAAAATTTACTTCCGCGAAAACTACAAAGGTTTATCAATGGAGTTTTCCATTGATTTGCAGAATCTGACAAATCATCAAAACGTATTTGCACAACACTACGATCCATACAACAATGAAGTAGTCACCGAATACCAGCAGGGATTTTTTCCTGTACCAACATTCAAAATGACATTTTAACATAGACTAATCGAAAGAAAAAATCCAGCTTCAATATGCCTCGGTTAAACCCATGCTGTTTTGAATTGCAAATTGCGGGATTTATGGAATGCTGAACGATTCAACCTTTTCTGCCGAAATGATAAAACAGATTACGGCTCCGGATAAAGCAGGCGGCATGTTTGCAGCATCAACCGTAGCAGCCCTGCTGCCAGTTAAATTTTCTAACGACTCTAAACTTTCAATATGACAAACTATATAGCAATCATTTTAGGAGTGCATATTGCCGCCGGCACTACCGCATTAGTCACTGGATTCATTTCCATTGTGTCCAAAAAAGGTCAGTTCATCCATCGTAGCAGTGGCAAAGTTTATTTCTGGTCGATGCTGGTAGTTGCTTTGTCGGCCGCACTGATGTCAATTGTGAAACAGCTTGATTTCTTCCTGATGCTGTCGATGTTTGCAGGTTATGCAGCTTTCGCCGGATACAGAAGCATACTCAACAAGTCGAGAAGAGCCAACCTATTGGACTGGCTGATGCTGGGTGCCGCCCTTATCACCTGTATTTTCATGATAGCATCCGGAAATATGGTGTTGACGATATTCGGGACTATTTTCACGCTGCTGTCTGTAAGTGATGCCCGCGATTTTTTCCGGAAAGATCCATCTGTGCTTCAGCAAAAACGGTGGCTGGCTGTTCATATATCGCGGATGATGACTGCCTATATTGCCACAACCACCGCATTCTTGGTAGTTAATGTCAGTGATGAAATGCCACAGCATCTTAGTGTAATTATTTGGCTGGCGCCTACCCTGGCATTTACGCCTTTGATCCTTTACTTTGTCAGAAAATACGCCGGAGAAAAGCAAGCCTCCAAGTCACTGGAAATAAATAATTGATCCGCATCTTGCATTGAATTGAAGCAAAACCGATAACCTGCATGAAACCATGGACCTATACGCTGATTGGATTTATCCTGATCATTTCGCTGGCCATGTTGATGAACCTTACTACCACGGATTGCACCAGGGAAGAGTTACTCACGGAGATTTTTTTTACGGCTTTCATCTGCAGCGCCACCTGGGGCGGGAGTTACCTGATTGACCGTTATATCTGTGAGAAATTATCCAACTGGCATCAGGCTCCGTTAAAAAGACTGCTGCTTTCGTACTTCATCAGCGGTACCTACGCCATATTACTCATCATCACCGCGTTCCGCGTTCGCGAATGGGTGGATCCATCCGTGGAAATAGAATTTCAAAACTATTTGTTCTACTCCGTTTTTTCATTGCTGATTACGTTGCTGGTAATTTCCAACTATGCCATCTCCGATTTCATGAAGCAATGGAAAGCATCAGAACTGAAAGCGGAACACATGAAGCAACAAATGCTGCAGAGTGAGTATGAGTCGCTGAAGAACCAGGTAAATCCGCATTTTCTTTTTAACTCGCTGAATACGCTGACAGCTTTAATTGCAGAAGATCCCGAAAAAGCGACTGACTTTGTGCAAAAACTTTCCAGGGTTTTCCGTTACGCACTGCAGAACCAGGAGAAAAATACCATTGCACTGGGCAGCGAAATTGAAATCGTGCGCGCTTATCTTTTTATTCAGCAAATGCGCTTCGGAGAAAACCTTTCGTTTCAGATTGAGATACCCGAATCCGGAATGGAGAGACAGGTGATCACGCAAGGTTTATTGACCCTGGTGGAGAATGCTATTAAACATAATGAAGCTTCAGATGAAAATCCGCTATCGATCAGTATATCACTGGAAGGTGATTCCTACATAACAGTCAGCAATAATCTTCAGCGAAAAAAAATGACACAGCCATCCACCGGTATTGGTTTGCCCAATCTCATCAGCAGGTGTGAAAGCCTGACCGCTATTCCTGTAATAATAGCAGAAGAAAATAATAAGTTCATCGTCAAACTGCCTGTCATCCGTTCATGAATACGCCGGTATCACTCATGCTGAATATTTATTTATCAGGTAACATCCATTGATAAAACTATGAACATCATCATTGTCGAAGACGAACCTTTGGCGGCAAGAAGGCTGCAAAAATTAGTGCTCGAACTGGAAAAAGAAGCAGTCGTAACCGCGCAATTCGATAGTGTGAAGCGAACGGTAGCATGGCTCGCGCAGAATAACCCGCCCGATCTGATTTTGATGGATATACAATTGAGTGACGGGCTTTGCTTTGACATCTTCGCCGCTATTCCTCTGCAAACACCGGTCATTTTCACAACTGCTTATGATGAATTTGCTTTGAAAGCGTTCAAGGTCAACAGTGTGGATTATCTTTTAAAACCGATTGATAAAACCGAATTGCAGCATGCGCTGCAAAAATTCAAGGCTCAGTTTGGTTTGAAAAAGGCCGCCTTATCTACCGAGCAGCTCAACAATGTAATTAGGTTGCTAACCCAACAGCAACAACCTTATAAAACGCGGTGGCTGGTTAAACTCGGAGACAGGCTGGAACCGGTTTCGGTAAAAGATATCCTTTATTTTACCGCAGACCATAAACTCACCCTGCTGCAAACAACGCATGGCAGAAAACATATTATTGATCCGTCCCTTGACGAACTGGAATCACAATTGGATCCACAACAGTTCTTCCGGCTGAACAGGCAGTACATCGCATCCCTGCAAGCTATCGGAAACATCATTACGCACCTGAACGGGAAACTAAAAGTGCAGTTAAAAGGATTAGAGCAAGATGATATTTATGTAAGCCGTGAAAGGGCGCCGGCATTCAGGCAATGGCTGGACAAGTAAATCTCACAGGTTGTTCAATAAGGGGAAGCAAAGGAAAACCCATTTGCATTTTTCACTGCAGAATCCGGATTAATGTCCAACCACCCTTTTCAGTATTTCATGCCCCATTTTATCGCGCTTTGTAAGCAGGTATTTTTCATTGTATGGATTGGCTAACGGCTCTATCGCTACATTTTCCACTATCTCCAGTCCGTATCCCTTCAGGCCTGCGCGCTTCTTAGGATTGTTTGTCATCAGGCGGATTTTACTCACACCAAGATCGCGCAGTATCTGCGCGCCTACACCATAATCGCGGTCATCCATGCCGAATCCCAATTTGATGTTAGCCTCCACGGTATCCAATCCCTGCTCCTGCAAGGCATACGCCTTCAGCTTATTCAGCAAACCGATGCCACGTCCCTCCTGATTCATGTATAGCACAATGCCTTTGCCCTCCTTCTCGACCATGTACATCGCATCATGCAGTTGACCGCCACAATCGCAGCGCTTGGAACCAAACACATCACCCGTTAAACAACAGGAATGAACACGCACCAATACGGGTTCTCCTGTTTTCCACTTTCCTTTCACCAGCGCCAGGTGAACATCTCCGGTACTGAGATGCGTATAGGCATGCAACTTAAATACGCCCCAGTCGGTAGGCATGTCAACTACCACTTCCTGCTGTATCAGCGATTCCATTTTCAGCCTGTATTCAATCAGGTCTTTGATGGAAATAATTTTCAGGTTGAACTTCCTGGCTACCTCAAAAAGCTGTGGTAACCTGGCCATGGTGCCATCGTCCTGCATGATTTCCACCAGCACGCCGGCTGGTTCAAACCCTGCCAGCCGGGCAAGATCAACGGTTGCTTCCGTGTGTCCGGCTCTGCGTAAAACACCACCTGCCACTGCTTTCAACGGAAAAATATGACCTGGCCGTCCAAGCTCTTCAGGCTTTGTAGCAGGATCAATCAGTGCAGCAATTGTTTTGGAACGATCAAAGGCAGAAATACCGGTGGTCACTCCCTTACCCAGCAAATCAACTGAAACGGTAAAAGGAGTCTGGTGCAAGGCAGTATTATCACCTACCATCAGGTTAAGTTTCAGGGCGTCACAACGCTCTTCCGTGAGGGGTGCACAGACGAGACCCCTGCCTTCTTTCGACATGAAGTTGATGACCTCGGGGGTTGCATTACGGGCCGCTGTAATAAAGTCTCCTTCATTTTCACGATCCTCATCATCCACCACGATAATCATCTTGCCGAGCCGGATCTCTTCAATCGCCTCTTCAATACTATTCAGTTGAAAATTATTGATTCCTTTCGGTTGGTTTCCAGACATTGTTTTTTACTCCGGTTAAATAGTTAATAAATCCATTCAGCAGCGCCGCATTCATCAGGTAAAAGTGGCTGATATACCGCAAACCGGCCAGATGAATGTTTACTCCGCGCAACAGCGCATCTATCACAGGAACAGCCAACAGCCATGATTGCATCCAAAAACAAACCTGAAAAAAAATGCTGCCGGCAGAGAGCGCAAAACTACTAAAATAGACAATGATCAGCAGGAACGGTCCGATCCAGCGCAAGACCTTATGCGACCAAAAAGCAAAAGCCAACGCTCCGTGGCGGAAAGAAAGGAAACCGGCAAACCGTGCAAGGTTCTGGAAGTTGCCGGCAGCAATTCTTGATTTGCGCCTGAATTCCTCACCTACCTTATTACTCACATCTTCCAAACAGGTAGCATTCAGTTCAACAATCGCCTTACCCTTTTTTTCAAGCACATTCATCGTGATGTAAAAGTCATCCACCATAAAATCGGATGGTGTAGGTGAAAAAAAATTCTTACGCACAGCATAGCATCCGCCGAAAGCACCCATCATGGCGCCCCAGAGTATTCCTTCCTGATACTTCATCCTGTTTTCATTGAACTGGTAATCACGCTCCTGGCGAGAGATACCGCTGGCTTTAACAACCGGGTTCTGAATATTACCGGCTACCATGGCGATTGCCGGGTTCCGATAGTGTTTAACCAATTCATAGATTGTATGCTGGTTAAAAAACACATTGGCATCGGTGCAAATAAGAATAGCGGCTGTTGCTTGCAGCGCCAAAGCATTCATGATTCCAATCTTTCCGGTGCGCTGTTCAAAACGTACCAACCTGATCTGCGGATATTGTTTGGCATATTCACGGATGATAGTCTCTGTCTGATCCGTGGACTGATCTGAACCAATCAGCCATTCTATTTTTTCAAGCGGATAGTCTGTTGCAAATGTCGATTCAATTTTCTGTGCAATCACACGCTCTTCATTATACACTGCCAACAGTATTGTAACGGCCGGTAACGCCTCCTTCTCCCTACCGTAAATGAGTGCTTGTTGTGTTTTTCCGGATGACAGCACCGCAAGGAGAAGCGGGTATAACAAATAAGAATGCAAAAGCATCAGGGCGGCGCACCAGAAGATGATCTGCAATGCGATCACGTAAGAAGAGATTTGTAGAAATTCAACAGTTCTTTTACAATCACTTTATTGTCAAATTTATTCCGGACAAAGGTGTGCCCGTTTTGCGCGATGGTACGGCAGAATGCAGGATCCTTAAGGCATCGTTTTATCTGGCGGGCAAAAGCATCTGCATCATCTGCCAGCAAAATATGCTGATCATTGACCGCATCAATTCCTTCCACGCCGATCGTGGTGGAGATAACCGTTCTCCCCTCAGCCATGGCTTCCAGAATTTTTACCCTGATGCCACTTCCTGAAAACAAGGGAACCACCATGATGCTTTTTGATTGGATGAAGGCACGCGAATTCTCCACTTCTCCCACCATCTCCACATTCTGATAAACCTTATCTGGAAAATCGGTCGGAAAATTTCTGCCGGCAATAAAAAATTTAAGTTCCGGAAACTGGCTCTGCACCTTCGGCCAGACTTTATCCAAAAACCACTCAATACCTTCACGGTTGGGCAGCCAATCCATGGAGCCTATATAACAAATGGAAGGTGATCCATTTTCGAAGTCTGCTTCAATGGCTTCACCATTCAGGTTCATGCCCACCTGGCAGGTATGAATGGGCAGTTTACATCCTAAATCCACAAAGCGGGCTGCATCAATGTCAGAGATTGGAACAAGCGCATCGCAGCTGTTGAGGTGATAAATTTCAAATTCCTTCATCCGGGTTGCCAGTGTTTGCAAGTACCATTTCTTAGCGCCTGGCTTAGCGATCTTTGAATTGCGCTCCCAAATAAGATGTTCGATATTATGTGCACGCAAGACAATTTTCGCTTTCGAAAATTTGCGCACCGACAGCAGGTAAGGCAACAGGTATAAACCTTCCAGCTGTACTATATCAAAATCGTTCTCTCGCAAAATGGCGGATAGCAACCGTTCAAAGTCGGGAGAAACAAACCGCTGAATGTTGTATGAGTCACCGGTAAACAAGGTGCGTAGAGCGTCCCACCAGTTCACATCCGTATCCAGCAATACAGAATGAAAATCAGCAAACTCCTGGTTTTCTACCGGCAATTCATCAGGAGGAAAAAAATGTTTTTTGGTATTGATCGCTGCCACTGTCACTTTCTGGCCGGCCTCATAAAATCCACGGGTCAGCTGATGAATAGCAATCACTTCCCCGTCTCTGAGAGGATATGGAAATTTTTTACAAACCTGTAGAATGCGCAAGCAGGATCATGTTTTGGAAGTGCAAAGGTAAATTTTGCCGCCATCATTTTTAACCCGGATTTTTCAAAGGAAATTTCCTGCTGTATTTCGACTTTTTAACCATTTATGAAAAGGCACCTCCCATAAATTAATAGGAGCGGCGGAGTAATGGCAATTACAACCACCAGCCAATTTCCTGTACTCAAAACCAAATGATTATTTATTAACTCTAAGCATTCAACCCGGATTTTTCAGTGGAAATATCCTGCTTTGCTGCACCATAGTACTGCGAAGTCGTTGCTTATTTTTTTCAAAGCAGAAAAAGGTTTACTAACGCTAAGCAATGCTACATCGGGATTAAACCCGTTGTTGCTTGAACTGCAAAATGAGTGTTCAGTAACAGCAAACTATTATCAATTATTAAAAAACCTCTCATGAATTTTGCTGACAATAGCCTGCCTGATTCAATCCTGCACCAACCAATTATTTCAAAAAATGCCTGCATAAACAGCATTTGGCTTCAAATTTTATCCACATTTCAGCAGTACCTACACTAGGTAGGAATAGGATCAGGAAGGGTTATCGCTGCCAGTAAACCTGTCGCACTTTTATTAACTATAAGCAATTGATTCCTATGTAAATGGCATTTCAGACCAAAAAGAGGTTTATTGGAATTTCCCGGTTCAGCATTTACATATTAATTTTTCCCATTACCGGTTTCCAGTAATGACCGATATAATGTGGATAACCTAAACTGCTATTGTATTAGCATTGCGTCACAAGAGGTGAATCGGTTATATTTGAGAGAGAAAAAACACTCCTTTTTCGATGAGAAAAACAACTACATTTTTCAAGCTGCGGTTTGTCATTTTACTTTCCTTTTGCCTGTTCTATTTTGAACATTCCGCTTCAGCCCAGGCCTTTGTTTGGGTCAAATCTTATGGTGGTATCAATAAGGATAAAGGTAAAGACTTAGGAATTGATCAATACGGCAATCAGTTTATTACCGGCTTTTTTCAGAACCACATGAGTATGGGTAATATTGATCTTTATTCCGTGGGTGGTGAGGCCGATGAAGATATTTTTGTATCAAAGTTGGATGTGGACGGAAACCCGGTTTGGGGACATAGCTTTGGCAGTGGAATAGACCTGAGTAATGACCTGCCATTCGGATTGAATGTGAATGACAATGGTTTCTGCGCTTTAACCGGTAAGTGTTATGGCTATGTAAAAATGGATAATGGTGATTCATTGGCAGGTTCAGGTAAAGAGGACATGTGGCTGATAACCTACGATCCGGATGGTAATCTTAATTGGGCAAAGATTGGCGGAGGAGCAAGTGACGACTTTGGCACTTCTGCTTATGTAGATAATAATCAGAACGTGTATTGCACCGGCAACTTCAATGGCGACTTGAATTTATATGGCGACAGCATGATATCGGTTCCATTTGAGAATAGTGTCTTCTGCGCAAAATATGCTTGGGATGGGAGTCTCGGATGGATATACACCTTCACTTCAGAAGGCGGTATGCATGTGTATGATATGATCGTTGATCATTCAGGCAATATTTACATGACCGGCAGTTACAGGCATACGGTCAGCTTTGGAGATTACGAGTTTACTTCACTGGGTGATGGCGATGGATATATTGTGAAGATTTCACCTGCCGGTGAAGTATTGTGGGCTACTTCTTTTGGTTCAGATATTCCCTATAGCGATGAAGCAGGTTCCACGCTGTCATTGGATGAAGCAGGCAACTGTTACGTTGCAGGTGTTTTTGCCGGCAATTGTTATTTCCAGGGAGGACAGATCAGCACCAGCAGTCTGAAGAATGTGCTTGTTGCATCATTTGATGTTGATGGTAATTTTTTATGGGCTAACGCAATAAAAGGAGGAGCGGGAGCAAAATTTAGTCCTGTAACCCTCTCCATCTGTGTGGAAGAAAATGTTTTGGTAAGCGGAATTTTTACAGGAATTGATACGGTTGGAGATGTGATTCTTGAGCCATATACCAATACTGATTCCGCTGATGCATTTATCGTATCCTTTAACCTGGCCGGTAATCTTAACTGGGCTATTCATGTAGGCGGTGACGGGAATGACGGTGCATTTGGTATTGACGGGAATGGTTCTTCATGGGCGTATGCAACTGGTAACTTTCGCAATACAGCACAGTTTGGTCCATTCACACTCAATTCCGATGGCGTGTCCGATATGTGGATTGCAAAATTTCAGAAGAATACCATGACGGCT
>JBGAWA010000008.1:47526-62395 GCA_044227805.1 Chitinophagales bacterium
GACGGCTTCCAATACCTACCTGCCGGCTGTTGCATCCTTTCAATCTTATCCGAATCCATTCAGAGATCAGTTTACCATCAGCTTTCCAAAGAACACAACTGAGGTGACGATCTTCAATAAATTCGGACAGATGATGTTTCACCAACCGGTTCTACCTGAGGAAAGAATGATTGCAGTTGACTTAAGGCTGCCTTCCGCCGGCATTTATACCGTTCAGCTCAAAGGAGAATATGGCGTTTCAACTCAACTGGTTGAAAAGCAATCTTATTAATTCCTTTTCAAACATGATTTACCATTTACTATACTTGAATGGTCAGCCATCATCTGCCTATTCGAAACCATTGCTTTGAAACAGAATTTTCTATTAAACGATTCAGTCAGGATGCTGTATTATACTGCTATCTGCGCAATGCATAATGCAGTCTCCTTACCGCTTCAATGCCACACGATAAGCGCTCAGGGTTCGCTCACGCGCCAGTTTATGATCTACAATCGGATCCGGATAAGCGGCGGTCATTAATTCAGGCACCCATTTTTTTATATAGTGCCGTTCCGGGTCAAACTTTTCAGTTTGTGCGGTAGGATTGAATATCCTGAAATAGGGAGCCGCATCCACACCCGTACCTGCCGCCCACTGCCAGCCTCCATTATTAGAAGCCAGATCGTAGTCGAGTAATTTATCCGCAAAGTAGGCAGCTCCCCATCGCCAGTCGATAAGCAGGTCTTTTGTAAGAAAACTGGCGACTATCATCCTTACTCTGTTATGCATGTAGCCCGTCGCATTCAACTCACGCATGCCGGCATCCACGATAGGAAACCCGGTTTCGCCCTTGCACCATTTTTCAAATTCATCGGTGCTATTACGCCATTCAATCAGATCATACTCCGGACGGAATGATTGTTCCACCACGTGTGGAAAATGCCACAGAATCATCTGGTAAAACTCGCGCCAGATCAGCTCATTCAGAAATTTCTCATTCAGCGAACATGCCCGTCGTATCAGATCCCTGATGCTGATTGTTCCAAAACGCAGATGTACACTGAGCCGCGAGGTACCATTGATGCCGGGGTAATCACGTGTGTGATGGTAGTTAAGAATGATTTCATCCGTCACAATGGCTGGTGGAAACTGTTCATCGCTCAGGCCAAATCCGATTTGATCTAAGGAAGGGATACCAGCGGGAGGCAACCGGAAAAAGTTTCCAAAATATTTTTCATCCGGATAATTGCGCAGGTAAAAACTATTCAGCTTCTCTTTCCACTTTTTGCTATAAGGTGTCCAAACTGTATAGGGCGAACCATCATCCTTTACCACCTCTTGCTTTTCAAAAATCACCTGGTCTTTAAACGAATAAAATTGGATACCGTTCTCATGCAACAGCAACCGGATACTTTCATCACGCGCTCTGGCATACGGTTCAAAATCATGATTGGTGTACACGGCACCGATACTAAACTCCTTTAGCAGGTCTTGCCAAACCTGAAAAGGATTCCCATACTTCACAATGAGCGAGCTACCTGTGTTCAGCAATGCCGATTGAAGCACAAGCAATGCCTTATTGATGAAATGTACCCGCCTGTCATGCTTATCAATCAACTGATCCAGGATCTGTTTGTCAAATATAAAGACAGGCAATACGCTCCTGCCTGAAATTAATGCATGATATAATCCTGCATTGTCATGCAGACGCAGATCTCTGCGAAACCAAAATACGGAAACCTGTTGGGGCTGTTGCATTAACTCATTTAAATGATGGAAAAGAAAGGTGTGAAAGCTACTTCAGCAAAAAGCCATATAACAATTCAGCGATCTCCTTTGTTTTGCGGGTACTGAAAATCCTTCCGGAATATTTTGTAACCGGCCGGATACCATGCCCTACATTGGTCAGGAATATTTCATCCACAGCGGATAAAGCCTCCGGTGTAATGGATTTTTCAATACAGGTAACCTGTTGCTTTTCCAGCCACTGCAACAATTGCTTCCGCAGGATGCCTTCCACACCACCGTCACTTACAGGTGTTGTATAAACGATATTGTTTTCAATCCAGAAAATATTGGAGGAGATTCCGTCTGCAATATTTCCGAAGGAATTCACCAGCAAGCAATCATCCAGATGCTGTTCCCTTCGATATATCGCAGCCAGAATGTACGGCAAAGCATTCAGGGTTTTAAAACCAGAAACAGATGAGAAATCTTTAGGGACGTCACGAAAAGTGCCCAGTTGACAGGCATCATCCTTCCATACATAACCAGAGGATAGCGAAGTAATATGCATAAAATATTCAGGCGCATCGGATTCGGGTTCGTAGAGCCCCATTCCGTCTCTGAAAATACTGATGCGAACTCTTGCATTGGAACCTGTTTGCTCCTTCAGCGCCAGCTCTACGATTTGCTTATGAAAAAAGAAAGCATCATACTGTGCCGGCACCTCCATGCGCAATGCGCTCATACCCCTAAACATGCGATCGAGGTGATCGTTGAAAAATAAAATCTCACCATTATGAATCCTGATACTCTCGAACAAACCATCCCCATAACAAATAGCCCGGTTCAACGGGAATACCGCATCGTTTGCAGCACAAATGCGACCGTTGAAATTTATCCATAAATTTTTCTGCATGAAATATATACTGATGATTAACACGGAAAAACGGACCGTCTGCTACCATCAATGTTGACTGATCTGCCCGCTTTCGGTGGCCTTTTGTATTTAAGCGGTATTAAGGAATAAAAGAGAATCCCTGTCTGTATCGCTCATCCAAGACAGGTAATAATCCTTATCTTCAATTGCCACTGCTTCTTCTGTCATGAGCAAGGGATGAAAGGTGTCGATCATTACCGCCAGTTCCCTGGTTTCTTTTGCCCCAATGCTTTTCTCTACGGTGCCCGGATGCGGGCCATGCGGGATACCTCCCGGATGCAGTGTAATCATGCCTCTTGTAACCTTTTTCCTGCTCATGAAATCACCATCCACATAATACAACACCTCATCTGAATCTATGTTGCTGTGATGATAGGGTGCCGGTATGGCATCCGGGTGATAATCGAATAACCTTGGTACAAAGGAACAGACTACGTAGTTGCGTCCTTCAAATGTCTGATGCACCGGCGGCGGCTGATGGATGCGTCCGGTAATAGGTTCGAAGTTATGGATCGAAAAAGCCCATGGTTATATCCATCATCAGCCCCCTTACGTCAAAGGATGATAGAGGTAATGATACGGATACATCATGCCAGTCTTACGGATGTATATCAGGAAGTCTCCCTTCTCATCAAAGGTTTGCAGTTTTTGCGGCACCTTAATATCACGTTCACAAAATGGTGAGTGCTCAAGCAGTTGACCTACTTCATTCAAATATCTTTTAGGCGGAACTATCGGGCTAAGACATTCCATCACTAAAAGACGGTTGTTCTCATTATTAAAATGAAGCTGATAAACTGTTCCGCGCGGAATGATCAGGTAATCGCCATACACAAAATCAATATTGCCATACATTGTTTTCAAAGTACCCGAACCTTCATGCACGAAGATCATCTCGTCGGCATCGGCGTTTTTGATGAAATATCCGACAGTTGATTTTTTTGGAGCTGCGAGTGCGATGTGCACATCTTTATTGGCGAGCACATACTTCCTGCTTTTTAAAAAATCGTCTTCCGGCTGAATATTGAATCCCTGGTAGCTGCGGTGCAACATCTGTTTTGGCGCAAGCAGCTTCGGCTCAACAGAATAAGGCTCGTCAACCGACTTGATAATCGTTGGCGGATAATGATGGTAAAGAATGGAATAGGTGCTGGCAAATCCTTCGGTAGAAAACAACTGTTCAGCATATAACTCACCATTCGGTTTCCGGAATTGTGTGTGCCGCTTTGGAGGCACTTTCCCTAATTTATGATAGTACGGCATAGCATGAATTTTGAAAAATCAAAGGTAGAGATTGCCTGTCAGATTCAACATGATATCGCGGTAATAATTCACCCAACTCATACCGTTCAAATTGGTAAAAGGTTTACGCCAGTCGAAACGATGCATGCGTTGCATTAACCATCTCATTCCTTTCGTAAATTGAGCAAATGATTTTTATTGCGTTGCAGTGAGACAGGAACTCGAACAACGGATCCTCTAGGTAACGGAGAATAACCTGTATTTGAAAGTGGTTAAAATGCATACTAATCCTGCCATCAGTTTACAGCATATTTCGTCATGCTAAGTCAAAAGCAGACACCATCTCCAAAACCGGGTAGCATGACCTGCGAATTTCAATCATCGAATCTGCTTCCCCGCAACCGCTTCTTTTCCGCATTCTTCCTTTTTGTTTCCAGCCGCCTTGCTTTTGCAGCGGGCGATGGGTTGGATTTTAAACGAATCTTCTTTTTTTCGAACGCCTTAGCAATCATTTCATCGAATTTGGCAATGGCTATCTTCTTATTGCTGATTTGCGACCGGCTTTCCTGAGCATCAATCATCAGCCATCCATCCTTACTGATTCGATTCGCAAGCTTTTCATGCAGCAATTTTTTTTGGTCATCCTGCAGCAAGGAAGAACCAGCCACATCGAAATAAAGCTCCACCTTAGTTGCCACCTTATTCACATGCTGTCCACCTTTACCGCTGCTCCTTACGGCTTTAAATACCAACTCAGCATGAAGTACTTTGACATTAAACATATAGCACAAAAGAAATAATAAAACCTGCCTGATGGTTACCGGGCAGGTACATTTGTGAAAACTCAACTATTCTTATATAAAGGTTCTGGCTGCTATTTACTGTCCATTCAGCTTTCCATAAGTCTTGTCCTTAGGGCGACGTTGACATAAGTACCGTTTTACGTGCCCGAAGAGACAGGAATAGCGGAGAATTTTCTCAAGTTTTGTTTTGATTTTCAGCCGGAAAGTATATCTTTGCAGCCCCTAATCTAAATTTTCTCATTCATGTACGCGATAGTAGCAATTGCCGGGCAGCAATTTAAAGTCGAAGCAGGCAATGAAATCTTTGTTCACCGTCTGCAAGGCAACGCCGGCGACAAGGTTGAATTTGACAAAGTACTGGTCCAGATTTCAGAAGGCGGAATTGTAAAAAATGTAGCGGCTCCTAAGGTTACGGCAACCATTATTGATCACGCGAAAGGTGACAAAGTAATCGCCTTCAAAAAGAAACGCCGGAAGGGCTACAAGCGTAAAGTTGGACACCGACAGGCATTCACAAAGATTAAGATTGATGCGATCGCTTAAGCAGTAGTTCAGATTCAAAAACTCAAATACGAAAATTAATTAGTCATGGCACATAAAAAAGGTGAAGGCAGTTCCAAAAACGGTCGTGATTCACATGCGCAACGACTCGGTGTAAAAATATTCGGTGGCCAGGCAGCTATTCCCGGAAATATCATTGTACGCCAGCGGGGCACTAAATTCTGGCCCGGCAAAGGTGTTGATATGGGTAAAGATCACACCATTTTTGCCAAAATAGAAGGTATCGTTGAGTTCCGCCGTAAGCGTAACGACCGTAATTACATCAGCGTAATACCGGTGGAAGGCAACCAGTCAAATTAATTTTTCTGCCCACATGATGAAAAAGCTCCTGCACGGAGCTTTTTTTGTTTTAAGACCTATTTTTCTGTTGAACCCGGATTTTTCAGTGGAAAAATCCCGCTTCGCTGCGACTTAGAGCTGCTAAGGGTTTGCTCAATTTGTCAAGAAAAGAAAATGTTTCACAAACCCTAAGCAGCTCTACGTCGGGGTTAAACCCGTTGCCGCTTTGAACTGCAAAATGTGGGTTGAAACCGTATTTCTTCACAGCAGTAACCGGTTGCAAAAATCTCCCTTCACTACCTGGGATATTGGGCAGCTAGGTGGTCCTCGATTGACCAGTTAAGTTTTCGGTGCCGCTGAAATTGTTGTATATATTTTCTCTCGCTTCCGCTTCCCTTTAATGCAATCAGTTGCCGAAAATCAGCCTTATCCCTCTCATTCCAAGCAGTTAGGGAATTGGATAGCACCAGTAAAAGCAAGGAGAAATTTTTCAGACTTTCATACATGGCAGGAAGATGGTAGTCAGCGGTCTTCACTCGCAGAAACTTGCTGCTAAACGACACGGCTGTATTTTCCGCCTGCACCCTGTTACCGGCAAAACGATCATTTATCATCCTGGTTATCGCTTCGCTGAGATGCAAAACATCAATTCTTTGATGCTCCTTTTCATCAAGTATTAATTCCTTATCCGACACGGCTAACTTCCTCAGCACTGCCAAAGGAGTTCGGTATTGCTTTTCCGAACGTATTCTGTCAAACTCCGCCGCTGCCAGGTGCTTCAGGCTGTTTTCAACAGGCACAAACCCCATTCTGTAATAGAACCAAAACGCTCCTGACTTCAATCCTTCCATATTCCTGTGCCCTATCTGATAGGGCTCGATAATAAACCGGCTAACCCGAAAATACTGGGCAAACAAACGCAAAATCTGCAAAAAAAGCCAGGATGATTCACCGCCGCGATAAGCCGACAGCACATTCACCCCAATTTTACATTGATGCTGAAATATCCAGCCCCCGCCATAGGCAACCGGCATCCGGTTTTTAAAAAGCATATAGCCGATATAGCAATCAAATGGAAGCCTTCGGCTGGCTATCATGGGATATAAAGCAATGGCAATTCCTCTTCCCATTTCAAAGTAAGTTACAGCGTCAGTTTCCGCATAGGTAGAAGGATCGGTTTCACGATGCAGCATGCCAAGTATTCCGCGGGAAATTGTCACAAGCACATCCTTTTGTTCCTTAGATAATTGCTTAGCTACCGGAAGAGGATCTCCGATGATTTTTGCCGCATCGTATTGCTTGCGGAATTCCTGCTTATGAAAATAGACCCGTGCCGGAAATGAACGGGCATAAGTTCTGGTAGGAGAAGAACGGTCAGTCTGCCAGGTAACATACAATTGCAAAGCATGAAACAAATGATCCTGAAGAGCGGGCTTCAGCTCACTTTGCTGAAACAATGAAATGAGCCATTGCAAATCTGAATGATGCATAGGACCCTTTGCATATTGAATAAATTTGCTGACTGAATATTGTTTTTTCTCCAGGGATTCACGCTCCGTGGCCGGCAGCAGCAGTAACAAAACTTCTTTTATCAGTTCCTTATCACCGGCATATTCAAAGACGCTCACCTGCGAAGGAAACCGATGTATCAACCAGGCTATCATATCAAGGCTGAAAGACACATGTACCGGCGAACAGGCGATACCTGTTCCGCTGAGCTGTTTTTGCTTTCGCTGATTGCTTCCCTCGAAAATGCTTTGCACAAAACCGGCTACCCTGTCAAGTTCATGCTCAGCCAGTTGAACCTGTCTCCGGTTTTCAGGATAGGCCAGCAGGAAAAGCAGGCAATCATGGTAGGCAAGCAGCACATTTACATCTGTGATATGCCTGGCAGTAAATTGATTCAATAGCTCTTCCTTCCTTGATGTCCATGATTCTCCAAAGTGGTTACTATAGCTTCGTAGCAACCTTATATCCTCAAGAGAAAGCGCTTGATCCACCATTAAATTTTTCATCATGGCATATATAGCGTTGACAAAGCCGATTTTTCTTACTCCCTGCTTCAAATGGGTTGTGCATCATTAATCAATTCAACCATGCTTATTCGATTGAATCAAGTTTTTTCTGTTGAAAAATTCCGCTCCACTACGACTTAAGACTGCTAAAGAACCACTCATACTTTAAAAAAATAATGTTCTTCAAATCCTAAGCAGCACAACCTCGGGGTTACACCCGCTGCTGTTTTGAACTGCCAACTACGGGTTGAAAAAATCATGGCTGAAGTCAACCGGAAAATATTGGTGCCAGAAAGATGCATATTTCAAATCATATCTTCAGCTGCAATTGCGCCACGAACATGGTATTGTCCTTTTGTGATCCGGGAATTTCTTCCTCAAAAGACGTATGTACCACATTTAGCTGTAGTCGCACATCATTATCAGGCAAGAAAATAAAACCGATGCCGCCTGTGATGGTATTATACGCATCCTGTTCATCGGAGACCAATGGATTGGTATGTTCGAATCTGCCGCCGACCTCAAATGTCTGAAGACCAGGTATATCAATCCGATAACGCAAGAGGGCTTGTGCAATATATCCATTCATCGTGTAGTCATTCATTTCTTTACTGGAGTCAGTCACACTTTTGTATTTCACGTTGTTATTCCCGCCAATATATTCTCCCTCGAGAATGAGCTTGAGATGATCTCCGAAAGGCTGTTGCAAGCTGACATCTGCACCGGCCGCACTGGCTGATACTCCCTGTTCAATGGTGTTTATTTGCCCATTTACACCAAGGCGTAAAGCTGGCACCGGGAAAAACTCGACCCGGCCCACATAATCCTTTCCATAATTGAGGTCATAATTCACGGAGCGATCGCTGCCGTTAAAAATGCCGGCATAATAATTAAGCGGCGTAGTTTTTTTCAAAAAAGTGCCAAACACCATCAGACCCGGGTTGTAAGAAGAATAATAGTTATTTACAAAAAGGCGGCTGGTCGGTCCACGGTCAATCATCCGAAGATCTTCATGGCTGTTCAATTCATCCATTTCAAATGGCTCTTTAAACTGCCCACCGCGTACCGATAGCTGATCGGCATACCGGTATTCAAAATAAGCCAACTCTATCACCTTACCCAAGGTCGCTCCGATTGACTTCAACTCTGGAAGTTGTACCCGAATCACCCCTGACCAACGGCTATTCAGTTTGATATCAGCACGCAACTCCACACGTCTTAACCGGAAATTGGATGAAACCGGATCCGGCGTAATCTTGCCTTGTGCGTCCACGCTATCGGTGAGTGAGGCCTCATAACGCGCATGCAGGAGTCCTTTCATCTTGATGGTTGGATTGAAAGAAGATTGGGCTGGGCCGGGAACAGTTTGAGCAAAAGTGAAATCAACAACAGCAACCAACAGCAATACCATGTAGATTTTTTTCATAATGATTCTTTTAAGAAATTATTAAGTTGCGACAAATGTATTGTTATACATTTCAAGTTTATATTAACAAATGATTAATAGAATGTGAACAATACATTAACCAAGGCCATTCCATAGAAAAATATCACTTCTCTGATACTTTTTGATGTTAAGGGTTTGCTCATTTTAAAAAATAGAAATTGCTTCACAAACCCAAAGCATCACTACATCCGGGTTAAATCCCCTGCAGTTTTGAGCCCTAAAATGTGGATTTAGCCTTTTAAAAATCCCTCTGCTATGGATTAACAAATCAATAACCCAATTTTCACCATCGCAGGTAGTTCTTAAGAGTGAGGAATATATTATGGTTACAGCATAAAGCAGTTCCTGACTTAAATATAGCTGCAACAAACAGTGGCTATTCATGCAATAGACTTTGGAACAATGGCATTTTACCTTGAATGTTAGTACATTCGCCATCGTAAAACTTTCCAATGCCGATCACAAAAGAGCAGGTGCTGAAAGCACTCAGTTATGTAGATGACCCCGACCTGGGAAAGGACCTGGTCACGCTCAAAATGGTAAGTGATATAGCTATTGAAGGGAAAAAAGTATCCTTCACGGTGATACTCACCACGCCTGCCTGTCCGATGAAGGATGCCATACAACAAGCCTGTATCAATGCAATTCATCATTTAGTGGATAAAGAGGCAGATGTGCATATAACACTAACATCCGCTGTTACCACAAAGCGGAAAGACAATGGTGCCATATTACCAGGTGTGAAGAATATCATTGCTGTGGCCTCCGGAAAAGGCGGCGTTGGCAAATCAACCGTGGCGGTTAACCTTGCCATTGGCCTGGCTGAAAATGGTGCAGCCGTAGGTTTGATTGACGCGGATATCTATGGGCCCTCTATTCCGCTGATGCTCGATATTAAAGGTCAGCGCCCGAAAGTGAAAGATGTGGGCGAGAAACAGGTGATGATACCGATTGAGAAATATGGTATCAGGGCATTGTCAATAGGTTTATTAGTGGATGAAAAACAGGCAGTGGTCTGGCGAGGTCCGATGGTATCCTCTGCCTTACGGCAATTTGTAACGGATTGTGATTGGGGTGAACTTGATTACCTGGTCATTGATCTTCCTCCCGGCACGGGAGATATTCACCTCACACTGGTTCAGACTGTACCGGTTACCGGTGCCATAATTGTTACGACTCCACAGGATGTGTCACTGGCAGATGCAAAAAAAGCAATGGGCATGTTCAGTATTCATCCTATCAATGTTCCCATTCTCGGTGTGGTTGAAAACATGTCTTATTTTATCCCGGAAGGAGCCAATGGTGATCTTCCTGAAAACAAACATTACATCTTTGGCAAAGGCGGCGGCGGCAGATTATCGGACGAATATAATGTACCCTTGCTGGCCGAAATACCAATAGTACAGCGCATCCGGGAAGGTGGTGATGAGGGCAAGCCTGCCGTACTGAGTGATGACAAGATCAGTTCGTCGGTATTCCGGCAACTCGCCCAAAAAGTGGCGCAACAGGTTGCGATCAGAAATGCCAGTCTTGAAACTACCAAAATGGTGGAAGTTGCCGGTTAGCCGGGCAGTCAATAGTACAGGAATAGTCAATCTTCATTTCGTATCAAAAGAAAACCAATGGCTGTAAAAAAGAAACACCATGAATTGTTAACGCGGGTGGAAGAATCGCTCAATACACTGCGGCCTTACCTGATAACCGATGGTGGAAATATTGAAGTGATTGAGCTGACGGATGACATGGTTTTAAAACTCAAACTGCTGGGTAATTGCGAAGACTGCCCAATGAGCGAAATGACTATGACAGCAGGCGTGGAAGAGGCAATCAAAAGGTCGGTTCCCGAAATAATTCGTGTAGAATCAGTCTGAAGATGACCGGATATCAGCCCTGAATTTTCATTGGAAAAATCCTTTTTCGATGCTACTTATTACTGTAAAATGAAAGGTCAACAAAATATATATGTCGCGCGATGCAGGAAGAGGATCAATCAGGATTTTTTTTAACATATCAAAACCTCCGCTTTCTTGACACGCCAGGATATATTTGAACTCATCCGTAAGAAGCAATCCTTTCTTTGTATCGGCCTTGATACGGATATTGAAAAAGTTCCTTCTCACTTGCTGCACCTTCCTGATCCGGTTTTTGAATTCAACCGGAGAATTATAGATGCTACGAATGACCTGTGCGTTTCGTATAAGATAAATACGGCCTTTTATGACTCATCGGGTGTCAAAGGCTGGCAAAGCATGAAAAAAACCTGGGAATATATTCCCAAAAATATTTTTACCATNAAACAATGGCATTTTACCTTGAATGTTAGTACATTCGCCATCGTAAAACTTTCCAATGCCGATCACAAAAGAGCAGGTGCTGAAAGCACTCAGTTATGTAGATGACCCCGACCTGGGAAAGGACCTGGTCACGCTCAAAATGGTAAGTGATATAGCTATTGAAGGGAAAAAAGTATCCTTCACGGTGATACTCACCACGCCTGCCTGTCCGATGAAGGATGCCATACAACAAGCCTGTATCAATGCAATTCATCATTTAGTGGATAAAGAGGCAGATGTGCATATAACACTAACATCCGCTGTTACCACAAAGCGGAAAGACAATGGTGCCATATTACCAGGTGTGAAGAATATCATTGCTGTGGCCTCCGGAAAAGGCGGCGTTGGCAAATCAACCGTGGCGGTTAACCTTGCCATTGGCCTGGCTGAAAATGGTGCAGCCGTAGGTTTGATTGACGCGGATATCTATGGGCCCTCTATTCCGCTGATGCTCGATATTAAAGGTCAGCGCCCGAAAGTGAAAGATGTGGGCGAGAAACAGGTGATGATACCGATTGAGAAATATGGTATCAGGGCATTGTCAATAGGTTTATTAGTGGATGAAAAACAGGCAGTGGTCTGGCGAGGTCCGATGGTATCCTCTGCCTTACGGCAATTTGTAACGGATTGTGATTGGGGTGAACTTGATTACCTGGTCATTGATCTTCCTCCCGGCACGGGAGATATTCACCTCACACTGGTTCAGACTGTACCGGTTACCGGTGCCATAATTGTTACGACTCCACAGGATGTGTCACTGGCAGATGCAAAAAAAGCAATGGGCATGTTCAGTATTCATCCTATCAATGTTCCCATTCTCGGTGTGGTTGAAAACATGTCTTATTTTATCCCGGAAGGAGCCAATGGTGATCTTCCTGAAAACAAACATTACATCTTTGGCAAAGGCGGCGGCGGCAGATTATCGGACGAATATAATGTACCCTTGCTGGCCGAAATACCAATAGTACAGCGCATCCGGGAAGGTGGTGATGAGGGCAAGCCTGCCGTACTGAGTGATGACAAGATCAGTTCGTCGGTATTCCGGCAACTCGCCCAAAAAGTGGCGCAACAGGTTGCGATCAGAAATGCCAGTCTTGAAACTACCAAAATGGTGGAAGTTGCCGGTTAGCCGGGCAGTCAATAGTACAGGATTAGTCAACCTTCATTTCGCATTAAAAGAAAACCGATGGCTGTAAAAAAGAAACACCATGAATTGTTAACGCGGGTGGAAGAATCGCTCAATACGCTCCGGCCTTACCTGATAACCGATGGTGGAAATATTGAAGTGATTGAGCTGACGGATGACATGGTTTTAAAACTCAAACTGTTGGAATCTTCTGGTGAAGACCGCCTAATGAGCGAAATGACGATGACTGCTGGCGTGGAAGAGGCAATCAAAAGGTCGGTTCCCGAAATAATACGTGTTGAAGCAGTCTGAAGATGACCGGATAGTAGCCCGGAATTTTCATTGGAAAAATCCTATTTCGATGCGACTAATAAGTGTAAAATGCAAGGTCCACAAACTATTTATGTCGGGCCCTGCAGGAAGAGGATCGATCCTGATTGTTTTTTAACCTATTAAAACCTCCGCTTTCTTGACACGCCAGGATCTATTTGAACTCATCAGTAAGAAGCAATCCTTTCTTTGCATCGGCCTTGATACGGATATTGAAAAAGTTCCCTCTCACCTACAGCACCTGCCTGATCCTGTTTTTGAATTCAACCGGAGAATTATCGATGCTACGAATGACCTGTGCGTTTCGTATAAAATAAATACGGCCTTTTATGAATCATCGGGTGTCAAAGGCTGGCAAAGCATGAAAAAAACATGGGAATATATTCCTAAAAATATTTTCACCATTGCTGACGCAAAAAGAGGAGATATAGGCAATACCGCTGCCATGTATGCACGTGCGTTTTTTGATAAAGCTCATTCGGGATTTGGTTTTGACGCGTTAACGGTAGCTCCTTATATGGGCGAGGATTCCGTGTCGCCGTTTCTTCAGTATAAAAATAAATGGTGCATCCTGCTGGCATTGACCTCGAACAGCGGAAGCAGTGATTTTCAGCAACGGGAAAGCGATGGTGAAAAACTTTACGAGGCGGTGATCAGGAAGTCGCTGGCATGGGGGCATCCCGATAATATGATGTTTGTTGTGGGTGCAACACATCCCGAAGTATTTTCACAGATCCGCTCGCTGGTGCCGGATCATTTTCTTTTAGTTCCCGGAGTCGGTGCTCAGGGTGGCGACCTGCATCAGATAGCACGGCATGGCCTGAATAAGCAATGCGGCCTGCTGGTGAATGTATCCAGAAATATCATTTATGCAGACGGAACAACTCAATTTGCTGATGCGGCGAGAAAGGAAGCACTCCAATACCAGTCAGCCATGTCGGCTTTGCTGAAGCAGGGTTAAGCAGATTATCTGCTATCATACGATTTTTCAGTTGCATACTATTCGCCTGATTTTTTCTATACTTACAGTATATATTATACTGCTATACTATGACTGAAAAATTTCTTCATTATTTATGGAGAATGAAGCTCCTTCAAAACAACGCATTGCAAACCGTTGATGGTGAAAAGATTTTCATCCTGCATGCAGGCTTATACAATACCGATTCCGGCCCTGATTTTCTGAATGCGAAAATCCGCATTGGAGCAACACTCTGGGCAGGTAATATTGAAATTCACCTGCGTGCTTCAGACTGGAAAATTCATAAGCACCAGTTAGACAAAGCATACGATAATGTTGTGCTGCATGTAGTGTATGAATATGATACCTGCATCAGCAGGCAGGATGGTTCGACCATCCCCTGCCTGGAGATCAAAAATCATTTTAACGCCGGCATTTATGCGCAGTACCAGTCATTGATGGCAAGCACTTCCTGGATTCCCTGTGGCAGTCAGTTGCATAAAGTGCCCGCACTCCTTGTTGAGCAATGGTTGCAGCGGTTGATGGTAGAAAGGCTTGAAGAAAAAACTTTTCCCATACTCGCTGAATTACATGAAAATCAACGGAACTGGGAAGAGACGTTTTACCATTTCCTGGCCATGGCATTCGGTAACAGTGTGAATGCCGAACCCTTTTACCTGCTTGCCCGTTCGCTGCCGGTTAAGGTGTTGGCTAAACATAAGAATAGCCTCTTTCAGCTGGAAGCACTGTTGTTTGGTACTGCCGGCTTCCTGCATGAAAAATTCAGTGATACTTACCCGAACGAACTAAAGAAAGAGTTTAGTTTTTTGCAGAAGAAGTATGGTTTGCAGCCCCTAAACAAGCACCCATGGAAATTTTTAAGGCTGCGGCCGGCAAGCTTCCCCACTGTAAGACTTGCTCAATTTGCGCAGCTCATTTTCAAATCATCGCATTTGTTCTCAAAAATTCTTGAGATGGCCGGCGCAAAAGATATTGTTGCCTGCTTTGAGACAGAAGCATCCTCTTACTGGGATGATCACTACCGATTTGACAAACCCTCAACCCACCTGAAAAAAAAAATTGGAAAAGCATCCATTGATTCATTACTCATCAACACCATCGTTCCATTC
>JBGAWA010000009.1:0-60258 GCA_044227805.1 Chitinophagales bacterium
AGCCAACCACGAAAACAGTTATTTAAATCCTAAGTTGAACCCACATTTTGCAGTTCAAAAACGCATGGGGTTTAACCCCGACGCAGCACTGCTTAGGGTTTGCGAAACATTTTCTTTTCTTGAAAAAATGAGCAAACCCTTAGCAGTGCTAAGTCGTAGCGAAGCGGGATTTTTCCATTGAAAAATCCGGGTTGAACGAGAAACAACCTGCTGGTTTCCCAGTGAATACAAATCATTGATACCAATGTTTTATCAATCCTTTAAGGGCTGGCATTCGTGATAAGGAAAATCATGGATATTGATAATATGCAAGATCAACGTGACCGTTGTATAAAATGCCGGCCTTCGCCTGCATGACTGCTATCCGGAGCCAAAAACTTAATGTCCCAATCATAAAAAAACCTGGCCATCAGTGAATAGAGAGAATAAATTTTTCAACTGTTATTTACCGGCTTCTTTAAACATTCATTTATTGATAGGTAGGATAAAATGGAGACCAACTTAGCCATGAGCCCATTGCATCATTACTTCAATATCCTTTCGCCGGTTCAAAACCACGTGGTAACATAGTAAAAGAAGGCAGCCACCACCATGGAAACAGGTATGGTAATAATCCATGCCCACAATAGTTTTCTTGTCACACCCCAACGCACCGCGGAAACTCTTTTACGGATGCCGGTGCCGATAATCGATCCGGTGATGGTATGGGTGGTGCTTACAGGTATCCCCATCTGAGCAGTGGAAAACAGGGTGATGGCTCCCGCTGTTTCAGCGGCAAATCCTTCAAAGGGTGTGAGATGGGTAATACGCTGTCCCATTGTTTTTACGATGCGCCAGCCACCCATCATCGTACCAATGGCCATCGCACTCTGACAGGATATAACCACCCAAAACGGAATCGCATCATTGGATGTCAATTGACCGGAAGCTATTAATGCGGCGAAAATGATTCCCATCACCTTCTGCGCATCATTGGCACCATGTCCTAAGCTATAGGCCGCCGCGGAAACCAATTGCAACCGCCTGAATACATTATCCACCTTATGCGGCACAAAGGGACGGCAGAGATGTGAAAGCAAAACAGATAATATCAAAGACATCAGCATACCAATTACCGGAGCCAGGAAAATAAAGCTGATAATGCGAAACAATTCACTGCTATATACAGCGGCGAAGCCAGCTTTGGCAATAGCGGCACCTGCAAATCCACCTACCAGTGTATGCGATGAGCTGGATGGAATTCCATAATACCACGTCAGCAGGTTCCACGCTATTGCTGCAATCAGTCCACTCAATATCACATGCAGCGTTACAATTTCGGGATGTACTATTCCTTTGCCTACCGTAGTGGCCACATGCAATCCAAAAACCAGGAAAGCGATGAAATTGAAAAATGCGGCCCAGATAACAGCAAGGCCTGGTGTAAGTACTTTTGTGGAAACGATGGTTGCAATAGAATTAGCTGCATCGTGAAAACCATTGATGATATCGAATACCAGCGCCAGTATTATCACCACAATGAGTAGAGTCATAAGAAGATACCGTGTTGAAAGGGTGATAATGAGTTCATGCAACCTTCACAATAATGGATTCCAGCACATTTGCCACATCTTCCGCCTTATCGGTCGCCGTTTCAAGTGCCGAGAGAATTTCTTTCATCTTGATAAGCTCTATCGCGTTCTTCTCTTCATCAAAGAGCCTCGCCACGGCAGTATCGAATATGTTATCTGCATGATTTTCTATGCTGTTAATCCTTACGCAGGCATCCGTTATCTTGCGGAGGTTCTTCAGGTTTCTCAGCTCCATCACCGCAATATTTATTTCATTGGTACTGGTTTGTATAAGTTCCGATAACTTAACAATATCTGGTGTGAATTGCGCAATCTTGTAAAGCTCCATCCGTTTGGATGCACCATGCACATAATCCAGCACATCGTCTATACAGCTGATGAGCCGGTGAATGTCTTCCCGGTCAAATGGCGTGATAAAATTTTTCCCCAGTTCATTAAAAATTTCATGCGCGATCTCATCGCCGATATGTTCCAGCTTTTCAATCTGTCTCATATGGGAAATTCTTTCATCAAAGGAACTGGCCGTTACGGCTAGATTCAACTGCTCTGCACATGCCTTCAGGTTAGCGGCAGCCTTCTCAAACAATGGGAAAAAACTTTTATCGCGTGGCACAAAAAAGCTGATGAAACTATTTATGGTCATGACGAATTTGTTTGTATGGGTGGGGATTCAGTGGCTTCTTATGATCGCGGTAAATATAGGAGAATGAATTAACAATAAGTTAATACCCGCATCAATATTCATGCTTGGCTACTGATAATCAACGTTTTCATTAAGCCATTCCTGAATTCAGGTGTTTTACAATCTCAAGCCGATTGTTAAATTATGGTTACCAAATCATTATTTAAATAACGATTTCGTAACAGCGCTTTATCAACGTGCACTCCTGCCCTGTTTAGCTTTGCACCGTCAAATGCCAATTCTCGATGAAAATTTCATTCTTCACTGTATCCGCTTTAAAATCATTTAACAACATGAAAAAAATAATCTTACCGGTTTTAATGATTGTACTATTTGCAGCCTGCAACAATAGTGATCAGTCCACCACCGATGAGTCAGGAACAAAGAAAACGACTATTGTTAAAGTAGATGGCTCCAGCACGGTCTATCCCATTACAGAAGCGGTTGCGGAGGATTATAAAGCAACCAATCCCGACCTTCAGGTTACTATTGGCATTGCCGGCACCGGCGGCGGAATGAAAAAATTTACCACCGGCGAAATTGATATCTGCAACGCTTCAAGACCCATGAAAAAAGAGGAGATGGATATCTGCGCTCAGAACAATATAAAATTCGTTGAATTACCCATTGCCTATGATGGATTGGCGGTAACAGTGAACCCTAAAAATACTTGGGTTGATAAACTTACTGTAACTGAGCTAAAAGCTATTTGGGAATCAGCCGCACAGGGTAAAATCAATAACTGGAAACAGGTAAGAAAAGGGTTTCCGGATAAGCCGCTTAAACTGTTCGGGCCTGGTACCGACAGCGGAACGTTTGATTATTTTACCGAAGCGGTGATTGGTAAAAAAGGAGACAGCCGTGGGGACTATACGGCGTCAGAAGATGACAATGTATTAGTGCAGGGGGTTTCAGCCGATGAAGGCGCCCTCGGATATTTTGGCCTGGCCTATTATGAAGAGAATGCTTCAAAACTGAAGCTGATTCCTATTGATGATGGCAATGAAAGTAATGGTGCAGGAGCCATCCTGCCCTCTGTTGAAACCGTGCAGAATGGCACCTACGCTCCTTTATCCCGTGTATTGCTGATCTATGCCAACACAGCAGCTGAAGGGAATAAAGAGGTAAAGGATTTTCTGAATTTTTATATTCAAAACGCATCAAAATTATCGAGAGAAGTAGGTTATGTTCCGTTGCAGGAAGAGCTTTATACCATCGTTGCCGGTCGCTTGCAGCAAGATGTTACCGGGTCCATATATCCGGATGGCAAAGAAGTAGGCAGCAGCCTGGAAACCCTAAAGGTACCGCTACAACTCATTAAATCCGGCAATTCATGATTAATATATGCTTGAATCGATGACCATCGAAAACACTGAAACGGGCACTGAGAAGAGTGCCCGTTTTGGATTTAACCGCCGCGACTATGTTTATGCCCGCGAGCGCGTTGTTCAGGTTATTCTGCTGCTTTGCGCGCTCGTTTCCGTTTTCACCACGATCGGAATTATTGTAGTACTGCTGTTGCAGACACTTGAATTTTTCAGAGAGGTATCCCTATGGGATTTTTTAACGGACGCACAATGGACTCCACTTTTTGCTGACAGACACTTTGGCATTCTGCCACTGCTTTCCGGTACCTTACTCACTTCGGCAATTGCTTTGTCAGTTAGCGTACCGCTGGGACTCATGATTGCAATTTATCTCAGTGAGTACGCGCCGGGCCCGGTGAGGAAAACTGTAAAACCCTTCCTTGAAATTCTTGCCGGTATCCCTACCATCGTTTATGGATATTTTGCACTTATCACCGTCACACCGCTTTTACAGACCATCTTCCCTTCCATGTCCGGTTTCAACGCATTGTCACCCGGTATTGTCATGGGTATTATGATTTTGCCGCTGGTAACTTCGCTCAGTGAAGATGCCTTGCGATCTGTTCCAAAAAGCCTCCGCGAAGGAGGTTATGCACTTGGCGCATCCAAGCTGCAGGTTTCGCTCGCTATTGTATTTCCTTCCGCTTTCTCTGGCATCATTGCATCAGTCATCCTTGCCTTCTCGAGGGCCATTGGTGAAACAATGATCGTTGCTATTGCTGCCGGGCAGTCCACCATACTGAATGTAAATCCCTTAAACCCGGTTTCTACGATGACAGCTTATATCGTCCAGGTAAGTCAGGGCGATACACCGTATGGTACACTGGCATACAACACCATCTTTGCAGTAGCAATTACCTTGTTCCTTTTCACGTTCGTACTCAATATTATCAGCTTCAGGATCAGGAAAAGATTTCTGGCCGTTGGCGGTGATTAACAGCAGACCTTTTATATGACACCTTTTGAACGACATGCGCTGAAGCAAAGAACCAAGAACGTATTGTTCCAGGTGTTCGCAATCATTGGCTTACTGCTGGCCGTGAGCGTGCTGTTCATCTTGCTCGCTAATGTCCTTACAGACGGGTTACTTCGGCTGGACTGGACCTTCATTACCAGTTATCCTTCACGCAGGGCAGCCGTTGCAGGAATAATTCCGGGCCTGGTCGGAACATTGCTCCTCGTGCTCCTGACGGCGGTTATTGCGATTCCCATTGGTATAGGTGCTGCTATTTACCTGGAAGAATATGGCCGGAAAAACTGGCTCGGGCGAATCATAGAAATCAATATCGCAAATCTTGCCGGTGTACCTTCCATTGTTTACGGACTACTTGGGCTTGGTCTGTTTGTGAGATGGATGCAGCTTGACCGCAGCCTGTTAGCCGGTGCATTGACTATGGCCTTACTAATTATGCCGGTCATTATCATTTCAACACGTGAAGCGATCAAAGCGGTGCCGCAAGGTATCCGCGAGGCTTCATGGGCTGTTGGCGCCACCCGGTGGCAAACCATCTGGCATCACTTATTACCCATCTCCTTCCCTTCCATTCTTACAGGCATCATCCTCGCAGTTTCGAGAGCCATTGGAGAAACTGCGCCAATGATTACGATCGGAGCACTAACCTATGTAACATTTTTGCCCGATAATTTGCATTCGCCTTTCACGGTATTGCCCATTCAGATTTTTAACTGGGTGTCACGTCCCCAACAGGCTTTCCATGAAAATGCCGCAGCCGGCATAATTGTATTACTGATTTTTACCTTGTTCTTAAATTCAATGGCCATTATCCTGAGAAATCGATTCAGTAAATAACCGATGTACAAAGTAGAAACAAGGAACCTGAACCTTCATTATGGCGCAACCCATGCACTGAAAAATGTTACCATGGGTATTGAGGAGAAAAAAGTGGTAGCCATGATCGGACCTTCAGGTTGTGGCAAATCAACCTATCTGCGACTCTTCAACCGGATGAATGACATGATTGACAATGTTAAGATTGAAGGCGAAGTGTTGTTCAACGGGAAAGATATCTATCAAGGCGGCATGCGGGTGGAAGAAATCCGGAAAAAGATCGGTATGGTGTTTCAAAAACCCAATCCCTTCCCGAAATCCATTTTCGAGAACGTCGCTTACGGTTTGAGAGTAAACGGTATTACCAACAAAAAATTTATTGAAGAATCCGTTGAACGTTCCCTGAAACATTCTGCACTATGGGATGAAGTGAAGGATGACCTTAAAAAATCAGCCTTGTCCATTTCAGGCGGTCAGCAACAACGGTTATGTATAGCAAGGGCACTGGCAGTGGAGCCGTCGGTGATACTGATGGACGAGCCCTGCTCTGCCCTTGATCCGATAAGCAATGCTAAAATTGAAGAACTGATTTATGAATTGAAAAAGCAGTACACCATTATTATCGTTACCCATAACATGCAACAGGCTGCCAGGGTAAGCGATCGTACCGCGTTTTTCTATCTGGGAGAATTGATTGAATACAACGACACGAAAGAAATTTTTACCAATCCAAAGAACGAACGAACTCAAAACTACATCACCGGAAGATTTGGATAGCCCGTCATCAGCCATGAACCAATAAAAAAGTTTGCGGGTTAAATATTATGCTGATGAATTGAAATCATCCCATTGCTCAGCGGCGTATGCAGAATGATACCGGACAACTAACGCAAAAGAAGAAAAATTATCTATGCCAAACGAAGAATTGACGACACGAAAAACCACCCACCTGGATGCTGAACTGGACAGGTTGAAAAAGCAGATTGAAGAAATGGGCATGCTGGTTCAGAATCAGCTAAAAAAAAGTATGGTGGCCATCACCAAACTTAACAAAGAGATTGCGCGTGAAGTAATCTTCCAGGAAAGACGCGTAAACGCGGAAGAACTGAAAATAGACCGTGACTGCGAAAATATCATGGCGCTGTTCAATCCTGTTGCCATTGACCTGCGCCTTGTGTTCGCTTCCTTCAAAATTAACAGTCATCTCGAACGAATTGGAGATAATGCAAAAGGTATCGCACGATATGCAGTTCAGCTTGAACGCCCTTATGATGCCACCTTGCTCGAAAACCTCCGGATCATGAAGATGTATGAAATAGCTGATACGATGATCAGCGACAACCTGCTTGCTTTCGCCAAATCCAATGCATTGCTGGCAAGGAATATTTTCAGCAAAGATGAGTTGATGGATGAGATCAACAGAAACTCCGTGGAGGTGATTGCAGGATACCTTAAATACCATCCGGAAGAAGTGGTGAGTGCGCTCCATATTTCTTCTGTCATTCATAAACTCGAGCGCATCGGTGATCTCAATAAAAACATAGCTGAGGAAATCATATTCTTTGTAGAAGCAAATGTATTGAAACATGAAAAGGAAAAAATCTGATCATGTATGTAGCTGGTAATCCTTTAACGTATCATAAAACGCGCTTCATGGAAAATGGATCTAAAATCCTGATTGTTGACGATGAAATTGATGTGCTCGAATTTATCGCCTATAACCTGGAACGGGAAGGGTTCAGGACCTTTATAGCGAAAGACGGGCTCGAGGCTATACGCATTGCCAAACAGGAGAAACCCGACCTCATTCTGCTCGATGTGATGATGCCCAATCTCGACGGGTTTGCCGCCGCTGAACATTTCCGTAACCTGCGCGACCTGAAAAATACACTCATCGTGTTTCTCACTGCACGAAATGATGAAGAATCTGAGCTGAAAGGATTTACCGTTGGTGCTGATGACTACATCACCAAACCGATCAAACCCAAATTGCTGGTCAGCCGAATCAAAGCCTTGCTGCGGCGCAAGTCTGCCGGAAGTGATACCGAGGTGACCACGGTGGGCAATATTTCTATAGACCGCGATCGTCATGTGGTGAAAGTGAAAGAGGAAGAGATTTTTCTTGCGAGAAAAGAATTTGACCTCTTGTCATTGTTAGCTTCCAAACCGGGCCGTGTATTCCCAAGAAATGAAATTCTTAATAAAGTTTGGGGCGATGATATTATCGTAGGCGACCGTACCATCGATGTTCATATCCGGAAAATCCGCCAGAAAGTTGGCGAAGAGGTAATCAAAACAGTGAAGGGTGTAGGCTACAAATTTGAAATGTAATGTGCATAACGGGCCGTATCAACGCATGGGAGATGACGTAGCTTTACCGCACATCCAATCAGCAACATGCATACATGAAGAACCAGAATCCTAGTACCATTGCTTTCTATATTTCGCTGGTGGTGGCATTGGTCGCAACCATGGTAGTGGTTGCAACACAGACATTGCAACTCGACAACTGGCTGAGTTGCGCTGTGCTGTTCGTTGTGGTACTGGCCATCTCCTATTTCCTCTTTTATTATGCGCTGGAAACTTTTATTTACCGGAAAATAAAACTGGTTTACAAAACCATTCACAACCTTAAACTGAATCGCTTCACCAAAGATATTCTTGGGAAATCTCTGCGTACTAACGATCCGCTCACCGAAGTGCAGGTGGAGGTGCAGCAGTGGGCGGAAGACAGCCACAAGGAAATTGAAGGATTGAGAAAAGCGGAACAATATCGTAGAGAGTTTCTCTCCAACCTTTCGCACGAATTTAAAACTCCGCTCTTCAGTATACAAGGCTATGTGCATACCTTGTTAGATGGCGCTATGGATGATGGAGAAGTGAACCGTCATTTCCTGGAAAAAACAGCAGGCAGCATCGAACGCCTCTGCAACCTTGTCAACGACCTGGAAGAAATTGCCAAACTTGAAAGTGGCGAGGAGCAGCTGGAATATGTCACGTTTGACATATATTCCCTCACAAGAGATGTGTTTGAGGAAATGGAATACAAAGCCGAGATGCACGGCATTCATTTTTCCATTAAGAAAGGATGCGAAAGGCCTTTCTATGTTTCAGCGGATAAAGACAAGATCAGACAGGTACTTGTTAACCTGATCGACAACTCGATCAAATACGGAAATGAAAACGGGAACACTATTGTAAGTTTTTATGATATGGGAGATACCCTTTTAGTCGAGATTACAGATGATGGAATAGGTATATCGGAGGAACACCTGCCACGTTTATTTGAGAGATTCTACCGCATTGATAAGAGCCGTTCCCGTGAACAAGGCGGAACTGGCCTGGGACTGGCCATTGTGAAACACCTCATTGAAGCGCATGGCCAAACGATCAATGTGCGCAGCAAGGTAGGCGTTGGTTCTACTTTCGGATTTACGCTGATGAAAAATCAGGACAGTTAACTCAGCACGAGGCTACAATAGCATTGGGTTTACTTTCCTTCAGTATCCTTCTTGTTTTCGGATTAATATCGTGATGGATTTTACCTCACTATAGCCCTGCTCAGAGTTTGTCAAACCGTTTCCTATTTCAGAAATCCTGGTCTCATCCCTGAGCGGTCTAACTATTTTGGGATTAACTCTTCGCAATATTGACTATCCAAAGTACAAAGAAAACTACGGCAGCGATGCCGGCAATAGTGGCAAATACGCCAAAAACCCATGACACGCTAATTAAAAGACTCAATACAATGGCCGCACCTCCCAGTACCAACCATAGCAGCAATAACTTATCCTGATCCTGTGTGATATCCGTCGAAGCAAATGTCTTCAGATCTTCATATTTATATTTGAAGGAATCATCTGAATGCCCTGAAGTATTGCCAAAGGTGTTATTTTCTATACAGGGAGATTCACCGGTTTTGGAATATGGATGAGCGGCAAAGGAAATAAAATCATTATGGCTCCCTAACAACCGTAATGCAGACTTATCCTCCGTTGATGCAAGTTCGTTATCAGGCGCCTCCAGGGATAAAAGAGATTGCTTATCTGGTATTTCTGATTCCTTCTGACTTTGTCTTTGCGAAGCAACCTCCTTCCCAGTACCCATTTGCTTTTTAACGTACTTCAAATGTGAATACCTGCTGGCTTCATACCCTGACTTGCAGGAATTTAACAGCAAAGTAAAAAAAAGCAACAGGAATAATGAATGCAGGCCGAGTAGGTACTTCATATCGCGGTTATTGGGTTAAATGAAATTATTCCTTCAAAAATAATTTATTATGCCAACATGCTGATAACCTCCGCTGTTTTATTGACGTTCTAAACGTGGATGTATTTCCCTTGCTTACTTTTCCTATTTTCGTTGCAACTAACAATCATTTATACCAGAAAAATTACAGGACACCCATCATTACCATGAAAGGAATAATTCTCGCCGGTGGCTCAGGAACAAGATTGTATCCCATTACTTATGCCATCAGTAAACAAATCATGCCTATTTACGACAAGCCAATGATTTATTACCCGTTGTCAGTGCTGATGATGGCTGGCATCAGAGAAGTGCTGGTGATTTCCACACCGCAGGATATGCCGCAGTTTAAGAGGTTGCTGGACGACGGTTCACAATTCGGTTGCAGCTTTAAGTACGCGATTCAGGAAAAACCCAATGGACTTGCACAGGCATTTGTGATCGGAGAAAAATTCATTGGTAAAGACAGTGTGGCACTCATACTCGGTGACAATATTTTCTACGGATCAGGTCTCGGTACATTTCTCGAACATAACACAAAACCGGAGGGTGCCATGATTTTCGCTTACCATGTCAGCGATCCGCAGCGCTATGGAGTAGTGGAATTTAATGAGCACAATCAAGTACTTTCCATCGAAGAAAAACCAAAACAGCCTAAGTCAAACTACGCCGTGCCTGGCTTGTATTTTTATGACAATGACGTGATTGGAATTGCCCGGACACTACAACCCGGCAGCCGTGGTGAATATGAAATCACGGATGTAAATAAGCAATACCTTCAAAAAGGAAAGCTGAAAGTCGCTATGCTCGACCGCGGTACAGCCTGGCTTGATACAGGCACCTTTGATTCTTTAATGGCAGCCTCGCAATTTGTACAGGTTGTTGAAAACAGGCAGGGACTAAAAATAGGATGCATAGAAGAAGTAGCCTGGCGCAAAAAATATAGTGATGATCAACAGTTGAAACAACTGGCAGAGCCGCAGTTGAAGAGCGGTTATGGCAATTACCTGATGGAGTTAATGCATTAAACCCGCCTTCTACATCTCAAAACAGAAACGGGTTGATACAGGTTGCCACAGTATGTATTTTCACTTTGATCCGCCATAACGAACAGACATTGAGAGAAGTGTCATGGCAGATTAGAACAATGTGTGCAGATGTTTGGACAGAAGCCGGACATCATGTTGCTGATCGATTTCATTACTGTTGCTAAATAAAAAACCGTGAAAAAAATATTAATTACCGGCGGAGCAGGATTTATTGCCAGTTGTCTGGCAGATGCCTTGGTGAAGGATGAAAACAATTATGTAGTGATTGTTGATAATCTGCTCACCGGCACCAAGGAGAAACTTCCATCAAAGCAATATAAAAACTGGCACTTCATAAAGGCGGATGTAAACAAATATGCCGATATCTCTGCCATCATGGTGTCTTACAGATTTGATTATGTGTTTCACTATGCCGCAGTTGTCGGCGTGCAACGCACCTTAAACAATCCCGTCAATGTGCTTAATGATATCAAAGGGATTCGTAACATACTCGATCTTTCAAAAAATACCGGTGTCCGATGTGTGTACTATTCTTCCTCCTCCGAAGTGTATGGCGAACCGGTTGAATTTCCGCAAAATGAAGAAACAACACCATTGAATTCCAGATTGCCTTATGCGATTGTCAAAAATGTTGGCGAGTCGTTTCTCAAATCCTACCATAAAGAATATGGTCTGAACTATACAATCTTCCGTTTTTTCAATACATATGGCCCAAAACAATCAGTCGATTTCGTGGTGTCCAGGTTTATCCGTGCGGCACTGCATCATAAAGAAATTGTGGTGTATGGCGACGGAAAACAAACACGCACGTTTTTATACATAGACGATAACATTGCGGCGACGGTCAATTCGCTTCAGCAGCAAAAATACCTGAACGCTGTTGTAAATATCGGTTGTGATGAAGAAACCACAATCATCAACCTGGCAAAAAAAATTATCCGCCTGACAAAGTCAAAATCAAAAATCATCCACCATCCTCCTTTGAAGGAAGGTGATATGCTTCGCCGCAAACCAGATGCGGAAAAAATGAAACTGCTGATCAACCACCCTTTGACAACGCTGGATGAGGGCCTTCGCAGAACAATTGCATCAGGCAATTTTTAATGATTGCTTTTAAGTACCGGCACGAATCTTATATTTACTTTTACATTTGTTATTACATTTATTAAACAACTGAATACCATATCAACTGGTTGTTCGGTGATACCATTGAACCCTCATTTTTAAAAAAAAATCCTGACCCGGATGAGCCGGTCCACAACTTCTCCCGGCAAGAGATGTTAAATGGTGCGGTAATTCGCCATCGCAATTTTAACGGCCTGTATTGATTAATATCGCAGCTGCCTTTACAATTGCAATGATCCTGCGCAGGCAAACCTTACCGGTGGAAATGCACAGGCTGACAGCATGGGATATTAAAGGGAACGCAAATACTAATTAAACTATCTTGCGACAATATGACCAAACGCTGGGTATTAAAAGAAACGGATCCGCATGAACTGGCCAGACTGCAGACTGCACTGAATATCCACCCGGTACTATTGCAGTTGTTGATACAGCGGGGCATTTCTACTTTTGAAGGCGCCAGGAAATTTTTCCGCCCATCACTCGCCGACTTGCATGATCCTTTTCTGATGAAAGACATGGAGGAGGCCGTAAAACGAATTGAAACTGCTATAACGAACGATGAGAAAGTGCTTGTTTATGGCGATTATGATGTGGATGGCACCACGGCTGTTGCTACCGTATATTCCTTTTTTCTGGAATTAGGTGTGCCGGTGGATTATTATGTTCCCAACCGTTATACGGAAGGATACGGCATCTCTACACAAGGCATTGACTGGGCAAAAGAAAATGGATTCACCCTTATTATCGCGCTCGACTGCGGTATTAAATCAATTGATAAAATCGAGTATGCCCGCCAACTCTCCATTGACTTTATTATCTGCGATCATCATTTGCCAGGTCAGCATGTCCCTTCAGCCATTGCAGTACTCGATCCCAAGAGAAGCGACTGCAACTATCCATACAAAGAACTCAGTGGCTGCGGTATCGGTTTTAAACTTATCAGCGCTTTCGCCTCGAAAAACGACCTGCCTGAAGAAAGTTATCTTAAGTACCTCGATTTTGTGGTAGTTAGTATTGCATCTGATATTGTACCAATTACCGGAGAGAACCGTGTCCTGGCCTACTATGGCCTGGAAAAAATCAACCAACAGCCCAGTGAAGGACTTCGCGCCTTAATGCAATCAAATACCGTTAAAAAGGAATTTACCATTGCTGATCTGGTATTCGTGATAGGCCCGCGCATCAACGCCGCCGGACGAATGGATGATGCCCGCAATGCCGTACAGCTGCTCATCTCCGAATCCGCTCATCACGCAGCAGGCAATGCCGAAGTGTTGAACAAACACAACACCGACCGCCGCGAATTCGACAGTTCCATCACAGTGGAAGCACTGGCGATGTTAGCGGCTGACCCGAATCAGGCAGACAAAAAAAGTACTGTGCTTTTTCAGCCGCACTGGCACAAAGGCGTGATTGGAATTGTCGCTTCAAGACTAATTGATAAATGGTATCGCCCTACTATTATCTTAACGGAATCAAATGGCATGGCAACAGGTTCAGCACGCTCGGTGGCCGGCTTCGACATTTACGAAGCGATTCTCGCCTGCAGCGATTTGCTGGAACAATTTGGCGGTCATATGTTTGCAGCTGGGCTTACCATGCAGATCGAAAATCTTGAAGCATTTACCAAACGATTCGAGGAAGTAGTGTCATCAACCATTGAAGAACGGTATCTCACACCGGAAATAGAAATTAACGCAGTACTGGAGATGGAAGAAATAACGCCAAAGTTTTTCAGCATCCTGAAGCAGTTTGCTCCATTCGGGCCGCAGAACATGAAGCCCGTTTTTATGACCGGTGCCGTTGAAGACACCGGCTGGTCGCGTATTGTGGGAACAGATCACCTGAAGTTTTCTCTGAAAAAAGGTCATGGGTCACTCAATGGAATTGGCTTTGGCATGGGGAGCTTTCTGCCGCTCGTAAAAAGCGGACAGCCCTTTGACATTTGTTACAACCTGGATGAAAATGAATGGAACGGCAAGAAAAAAATTGAGATGACCGTGAAAGATGTGAGAGCTTTAAAGAACAACAGCCAAGACGATTAGCTGATGATTTATAGGACTGTTGATGTACCGAATTGTTGTAAAAGAAACCTCCTGGCTGATTTTTTCAAAACTCATTTTTTAGCATAAACTGCAATCATGATTCTCCGCACCGAAAACCTTGTAAAAGCATACAGGCAGCGTAAAGTGGTGGACCATGTTTCTGTATTTGTGCAGCAGGGTGAAATTGTTGGATTGCTCGGTCCGAATGGCGCAGGAAAAACCACCACCTTTTACATGACCGTTGGGCTCGTGAGGCCGGATGAAGGCAAAATACTGCTTGACCAGCTTGACATCACGCATCAGCCCATGTACAAGCGAGCACAGGAAGGCATTGGTTATCTTCCGCAAGAAGCTTCCATATTCAGAAAATTGTCGGTAGAAGATAATGTTTCCGCCGTGCTGGAAATGACTAACCTTTCCAAAAAACAACAGAAAGAAAAACTTGAAATCCTGCTGGATGAATTCGGATTGAATCACGTAAGAAAAAATCGGGGCGATCTGTTGTCAGGCGGCGAAAGACGAAGGACAGAGATTGCGCGCGCATTGGCCGTTGACCCAAAATTCATACTGCTCGATGAGCCATTTGCCGGTATTGATCCCATTGCTGTTGAAGATATACAATTGATTGTTGCCAAACTGAAGTTCAAAAATATCGGCATCCTGATCACCGATCATAATGTTCAGGAAACATTGTCTATCACCGATCGTGCTTACCTGCTTTTTGAAGGAAGAATATTAAAGCAGGGAACCGCGGAAGAACTGGCGGCTGATGAACAGGTGCGCAAGGTTTACCTGGGACGTAATTTTGAACTGCGACGCAAAAACCCTGTTCAGTAGCAAAGGAAATAGCCCTACCCATATATTTTTCCGAATATCTTTCCCATCTTTCAGCAATTGGTTTTCCGGTTCACCGTCAACTCACTTCTTTTTTCATTTGTTCGTCTTTTCGCCCATAGTACAATGGTTTCTCCGGCAACGTATCAGCCAGATTGAGCTGTGGATGGATTATCCGCTTGATGCACAACAGAAAGTGTTTCAGTACCTGATAGAATCAGCCAAGGATACGGAATGGGGGAAGGCGCATGGCTACGCTGACATTCGTTATGCAGATGATTTTAGAAGGCGGGTGCCATTGCAGGACTATGATTCCCTTAAGCCTTTCATCCAGCGATTGATGGATGGTGAGCAAAACATACTTTGGAATACACCGGTAAAATGGTTTTCAAAATCTTCGGGTACCACTTCGGACAAGAGCAAGTTTATACCGATGACAGAAGAATCAATTGAAGATTGCCATTACCGCGGTGCTATTGACCTGCTGTCAGGCTATTGCAATGCCAATCCCAATACCAAATTGCTGAGTGGAAAAGGTTTAATCGTCGGTGGCAGTCACCAGATTAATCCGATGAACAAAAGTGCTGTATATGGCGACCTGTCAGCAGTGTTGCTGCAAAACATGTCTTTCTTCGCGCAATGGTACCGGACACCCGACCTCGCAGTTGCACTGATGAATGACTGGGAGTTGAAACTGGAAGCGCTTGCCAAAGCTACTGTAAATGAAGATGTGACGAACATTTCCGGTGTACCAACCTGGACCATGCTGCTGATTAAAAAACTCTTTGAAATAACGGGGAAGAATAACCTGAAAACTATTTGGCCCAACCTTGAACTGTACATACACGGAGGTGTCAGTTTCAAACCTTATCGCTCATCTTTCAGATCGTTAGTTCAGTCAGATGACATGCACTACTATGAAACCTACAATGCATCGGAAGGCTTTTTTGGATTTCAATACGGCTTGAATGATGATGACCTGCTGTTACACCTGAACAATGGCATCTTCTATGAATTTATTCCCTCCACAGAATTTGGTAATTCAGCACCTCGAACTGTTTTTTTACACGAAGTCATTACCGGTGAAAATTATGGACTGGTGATTTCAACCAATGGTGGTTTGTGGAGATACGTGGTTGGCGATACCATCAGGTTCACATCCGTAAGACCCTATAAGATTCAGGTGACAGGAAGATTAAAACATTTTATCAATGCCTTTGGCGAAGAAGTGATCGTGGACAATACAGACCGTGCAATTGCAGAAGCATGCAGGCTCACCAGCGCTGTGGTAAATGATTATACGGTGGCACCCATCTACCTAACTTTGGAGAATCGGGGTGGGCATGAGTGGCTCATAGAGTTTTCTAAACCACCGGAAGATCTTGGATATTTCGCTAAAGTGCTTGATGATTCGCTCAGGGCCGTCAACTCTGACTATGATGCAAAACGCTCTCATAACCTCGCACTCCTGCTGCCGGTGATTCGTGCGCTCAGACCGGATACATTCTATAACTGGCTTAAATCGAAAGGCAAACTTGGCGGGCAAAATAAAGTTCCGCGCCTGAGCAATGACAGAAGTTATGTCGAAGAAATACTGGCTACAGTTGATCTGCCGCAGGCCTCATAAAAAAAACAATGGACTGGCTGAACGTTACTTCTGGAAAAAATCCTTATAAGATTCAATATTCGCCATAAACTTTTTCTTTTGCTCCTCTGTTAACAAACCCTGTATCTGCGATTTCAAATCCTGCCTGATACCATGCATCTGCGATTTAATGTCGCCGCCAGCGGATTTTGCAGCTTTCCGCTTTTCACGAAACTGCTGAAATGCTCCCTTCATCTTTTCCAGTTGCTCTCCTGAAAGGTTGAGATCAGTAGTCAGCTGCGACAGCATTTGCGCCGCCATTCCTTGTCCTTCTTCCTTGGCACCGCCAAATAACTTATTTAGAATACCCATTGCATCATTTTTAACGAAGTACTCTATTAAAATTAAGATAACCAAACATTATATAGCTTTTGGCCACGACTTTTTAAAAGAAAAATCCTGTTAGGCAATGACTTAACATTGCCAAAGGCCTGCTCATCCATTTCAGTAATGAAAAATGTTTCTCAAAGCTTAAGCAGCGTTGCTTCGGGGTTAAACCCTGATCTGCCATTAACAGCTTGTGCCCGCCAAATTTCAAAACAGACTGCTGCATGAATTTGAACCGGCTTGCAGAAATCCTGATGTGAAGAAATACCTGACTATGGAGTGAACACGTGCAACTGTGTTCCGATAAGTTGTGTGGCATATTGCGGCAACGGAGAGGTTGCCGGGCCCATAGTTACTTTGCCATCCGTATCAAAATGGGACCCGTGGCATGGGCAAGTAATTTCATCATAGGAAACATTGTATTCCACATTACAACCCTGATGCGTACAGACTTTCGAAAGCGCATAATAGTTATTATCGAGTCCTTTAAAAACGATAACGTTGCTGATGTACACGTAACCGCCTAAATTCATGAGAATGCTGTATTGCGGATCAAGGAGATCGATGTAGAAATCAACATCCGGAAACTGGTCAATCTTTGAGCAACCGGCTAAAAAATCTGCTAAAAAAATTGCAGATGCACTATATCCCAGCTTTTTTAAAAATTCCTTCCTATCCATAGTCTAGTTAGTGATTAATTAACAGGAGTCCCTACTGACTGAAGCACGTCATACGTGCCTGCAGATTTCGAAACAAATCCGATTACCCTGCAATTGCCGGCATTCCATTCGCCCGGAAGGGTAATACTTCTTGTAAGCGACCAACTGCTGCCGGCCGTATTCTCAGCGTTCACCAGCTCTCCGCTGTAGCTGGTCAGAAATGTCCTTAAAACATCTTCATGCACATAATCTTCCACCACACTGGTTGGGCCATCATCCTGCGCTGCCACCATTCCGCTTTCTGTGAGGAGGATCGTAGCATTGATGATATCGCTGACATCGTTCAGAAAATCCACCTTCAAAGTCACTGTCAAGAGCCTGCTGCTTGTATTGAAATCCTTTTCTATGGTAAGTTTCACCACCGGAAGACTGTCCAGTTCTCTTTGAACCATCAGGTTCCAATAGTTGCGGTCGATAAGGCGTTGAATATTCCCGGGTGTAAGCTCCCATGATTTTCGGTCAATGGCTGCAGAAGGCTGAAAAGGGAAAGGCCCCAGATAAGCCGTAATGTCATTCGCATCCTGTGATCTGAAATCAGGATCAGTAGTATGAATAGGTACTGCGAGATCGCCACTGTGTATTTCCACCACCTCAATCCTGCCGGGAAAGGAATCCAGCAAGTCATTAATGATTTCCCGACCTGCAGGGCAATTGACACACCGGACTGCGGTAAATACTTCCATCAGCACTACCCGCTCATTAGTGGTGTCAATACTTCCGCCGCCACCATAATTTATTTTAGGACCGATCTCATTACATGCGTGAAAAAACAAACCGGTCGCGAAAACGAAGGATAATACTATGCGTTGCTTCATGGACATAATTCGATCACAAAAGAGATGAAACAGAAGACAAGATCTTTACCGCTACCATGATTCCTGTTTTACCATCGGTTTTAAAATTAGTTTAAAAAGTTGATGTGAGATTAAACTTCAGCCCTGCAAAAGCAGGTTCATATCTGCATACCCCTCCGGTACAATTGATTCCTGCCACTTGTCGAACATAGGATAAAGTGAAACGGTTGGCACTTTTGGTGTACGCGACAAAGAAATTATAGTAGTGATTCTTATCCGTTGTTTTCTCGGGGTTAGGGTCAATATTGTACATGTCAGAAACTGAAAATGACCAATTGGGGGCAATATTATATTCTGCCAGCGCGAACAGCCAGGATCCATAATCTTCCTGCGTGCTTTGATATTGCAATTCAAACCGTACTGATTGCTTCCTCGTTGGTTTATAGGTTAATTCGGCAAACGGTGTCACTGCTGTCTGATTTGGCAAAGGCTCGACTGGGCACCAACGACGTATTGGAATTTTTTGGATTTGGTAATTTCCAGCTGTCCGTAGAGTTCCGTCCATAAATGTGAATTACTGAGATCACGGATATTGGAAAAACTTGCTTCGAGTGTATATCCCTTCACCGGAGTGTACACTGCATCCAACTGGTAAGCTAATTCACCCAGGTATTGTGTTGCCGGCTGATAGCGTGCCGGTAAACGCAGGGAATTCTGCCTTGCCATCGGCGGAATATAGTTCAGCACGCCATTCAGCAGCGTTTCGTTGGGAGAAGTTCGCAGCACAAAATTCTCTGTTCGTTTAAATTGCCCCGTCAGCCCCAACCCTTTTTGTGAAAAAGATAACGATGTGTAAATAACATTGCCTGGTTCATCCACCAGTTTTCCCGTCGCATCTTTAATTGCTTCATGTGTCTTACCCGCTGCTTCCAGGTACCAGCTGAATTTTTTATAGCTGAGCGTATAATAGCCGGTAAAAGCATACACGTTATACATAGGTACAAAGCGATCAACGGAGTCGTAACTGTTGATGGTCGCCACTACCACATCCATGGAAGCCTGATCAAGGGTGCGGTTCAAAAATGCTGCTCCCGGCAGCAGCCGGATATCTTCGCTCACATCAATACTGCCATCCACATTAAGTCCTTTGATTGTCGGTTTGTAAAATGAAAATAAGTTCTTTTCCAGCCCGGCAATGCCTTTCAGTAGCCAGCGGTCATTCAATTGATACTTAAGATTAACTCCATAGGTTGCATAATCGATACCCAGCCCGCGATCTTCATAAGAACGATAAATGATACCACTGCCGAACTGATCGTAGAAATGCCCGGCATGTACAGTAAGTTTACCCACCTGCTTTTCCAGGTAATAGTAACCGATGCCAACCCCTGTATAAGCGCCGCTGGGATTGAACAGATTTGAATTAAGAAAACCATCGAGCCGGATGCCCGCAGTAAAACCAGATATACTGTAATTCATGGTTAACCATGATTCTATACCGGTGAAATAATTATCGTACAACGGAGTGTTGTAAGCACCAATGGCAGAGTCGCGCTGGAATATATTTACATTGGTCTGAAGGTCACCGGAAAGCGAACCCTGTTGAGCAAATGAACATATAGTTGTTAAAAATGCAGGAACAAGAAGAAAAAGTTTGCGAATCATTAGTTGAGATGTGGCTTGGTACTCGTTATTGCCCGCTAAGGTGTCAAAACACAATGAGAGTCCAAAGAAATCAAAATAATTCCGCAATCATGCTTTCCTAACCCGGATTTTTCCATGGAAAAGGTCTGTTGCGACTCGACTGAAGCCACTTAATTCGTGTTTAAATGTGATGCTGCTTTAAATGGCATGATGTGGTCTAATACCGGATTGAACTCACTTGGTGAAGTTAATTTTTACAACTTGTAAAATCAATGGCCTCGAAAACGGATGAATCACCTGCATCATGATTGTTTGAAAAACTTGCTTTCGGTCAATCCGATTTTTGGTTATAAATTTGACCGCCACTCAATAAAAAAATAGACATGGTTAAAAATCTGCTCCGCATTGCTTCACTTTTATTACTGATATCCTTTTTGCAAACCGCTCATGCGCAGGATAAGAAACTGCCGGCAATTACACTATCAGATATCGATGGCAATAAGGTCGAAATCAATCAGCTTGGTGCAGATGGCAAGATTATCATACTCAGTTTTTGGGCTACATGGTGTGTGCCCTGCAAGAAAGAACTCACCAATATCACGGACCTATACGAAGACTGGCAAAAAAAATACAATGTTGAAATGATCGCAGTTTCCATTGATGATTCCCGGAACGTCACCAAAGTGAAACCTACGGTTGATGGTTCCGGCTGGCCTTACAGGGTATTACTTGATCCAAACCAGGATTTAAAACGTGCACTCAGCTTTCAAAATGTTCCCTATACCGTTGTCACGGATAAATCGGGCAACATCGCTTTGGTACACAGTGGTTACGTAGAAGGTGATGAATTTGAACTGGAAGAAAAACTGAAAGAATTGTCTGCTCAGTAGATGAATGGATGGCAACTGAATTACTACATTCAAATTTTATCATTTGAATCTCGGCTTTCAAGCGGTGTGTTATAAGATTCCCGGATTGTCGATTTATCCCGGCTCATCTACTTGCTGACCAATATCGGTTACCGCACCCAATATATTTTCCGGTGACTGTAACTTTGAAAATGACTTACCATTGCTGGTTACATCCGGTATGAAGTATTTTTCAATTAACCCCCTATTTTAGGACGTACAAAACAACAATGTGTTCGCCATCCGGATAGTACTTTTTAAAATTAACCTTGCTCCTTATTTGAGTATTAAACCCACATTTTGCAGTTCAAAGCGGCAACGGGTTTAACCCCGACGTAGAACTGCTTAGGGTTTGTGAAACATATTCTTTTCTTAACAAATTGAGCAAACCCTTAGCAATTCTAAGTCGCAGCGAAGCGGGATTTTTCCACTGAAAAATCCGGGTTAAATCCTGCATTAGGCCAAGCCGGTTACCGGCCTTTAGAAAGGGAATTGGCAGTTTCTGAGTGTTACCATTCACAAAAAAGCGATCACACAATCATAAGGGGCAAAAAAAATGCCCTGTTGCCAGGGCATTAATATCAGCTGGTGATCGGATTTATTCCTTTGTAAAAGTTTTTGTAATTATTTCTTTGTTATTGCTGTAAACCCTTAAGAAATAGACTCCTTTCTTTAAATCGGCTACCGGAACCGTAACTGATTTACTACCAGCACTCAGATTTACTGATTTTAACTTCTGTCCAACAACATTGTATATAGCAATGGAGTTTGGATTTTTCACACCATCAAAACTGATATTGAGTATGTCTTTCGCCGGAATTGGATACAGAGTCATAGTGGCAATAACCGGATTGGCAATCCCAGTCAGATCCTCGCCAACTGCATGAACATTCAGCACGGCATTGGTATTTGTACTGTCGTAAATATCAAACACAAGAATCTGGTAATTGCCTTCTCCCGTAACCATGTTTGGATTTACCGTCAGTCTTAAAAGTCCACCGGCACCCGCAGCCAATGCGAAGTCCTGACTTGAAGTAACATTAGAATAACAATTGTTTTTGTCACACACAGTGGTAGTCCACTCTGCAGGAGCGCTTTGCACAATACGGATCCAACGAAACGTTCGGGTGGAATTGGTATTATTGGTGACGGTAGCATTAGCGTCACCGTAAGAATCATAACTCACGGTAATATCCACATCATTTGGGCTGATCGTAACATTTTGTGCTCTGGAATTCAACACAAAAGACAGCACCAAGAGTGCAAGTGTAAATAGTTTTTTCATGGAATGTAAAAATTTATGCCGGTCTTCGGAAAAAATTATGCCGTAAATGTACAAACTACTGCTGAATCACCGAATTTTTAGGTCAAATTAATTTACTTACACGGAAACAATCACTTTTCATAACAATTTGATGACAAAACCATCCGGCCTTTCGCCAAATTTCGATGAATTTTATGGTTTTTTATGTTTTCCTCAATTCCGTATGATAATTATTGTGTAGCCATAAATGATCTTCCTATCTTCGCTTTCCGATTTTTATTAACTCCCAAACAAAACTCAAGACCGTGAAAAAATCTACAACTATTGTTCTCATTGCTCTTTCCGTGCTACTGATGACAAGTACAGGATGGGCGCAAACAACACTGTATTCGCAAAATTTCGAGGGTACAGGACTTCCGACTGATTGGTCGCAAACCAGCAATGCTACAGACGGCGGCTGGAAATTCGGAACCAATACACAGTTGCAAAGTTCCAGTTTTCCCATTACAGCCCATACAAAAATGGCCTGCACTAATGATGATGCCTGTAATTGCGATAAAAGCAATGATATCCTTGTGAGTCCAACTATCGATTTCTCTGGTTACAGTTATGTTTTTATGAGTTTTGATAATTACTACTACAACCTGTCATACGGTGGTGCAACAGAAGCGGCCTATATTAAAGCTTCAACGGATGGCGGAACCACCTGGACCACTGTAACTGAACTGTCTGGAAATACCGGTGACTGGGAAACACGTTTTGTTGATCTTTCTGCTTATGCAGGACTTAACAATGTGAAAATTGCATTTGTGTATGATGATGGCGGTGACTGGTTATACGGTTGGGCCATTGACAATGTATTGGTTTATGCACCGATAGCCGGTCTCGATGCAGGCGTGTCCACTTTTCAGATTGGCAAACTCGATCCAACTCCCACTTTTACCAGTTTCTCCAAATACATCACCGATTTGCCATTGAGTGTTTCAGCCACCATTTCTAACCTCGGCACTACACCTATCACCTCTTTCGACGCTACCTGGACAGATGGGACATCAACCTATCCCGAGTCTATCACAGGCGTGAATATCGGCACTTTTGAAAATTATACTTATACCGCTTCTACTGATTACGTTACTTTACCCGGAAGCCATACTCTCTCGCTTACCATTTCCAATATTAATGGCGGATCAGCAGAACTCAACAGCGATAATAACGACGGTAGTTTTACAGTAACCGGTGTGGTCCCGAATCCTGATCAGCATTATGTGGCAGAAGAGGCAACCGGCACCTGGTGCGGCTGGTGTGTAAGAGGAATTGTTTTTATGGATTACATGCGCGAAATGTATCCTGAACAGTTTATCGGCATCGCCGTTCATAACGGCGACCCGATGAAGCTTACAGCATATGACAGTTGGGTAGGTGCCTTCCCGGGTTTTCAGGGATATCCAAGTGTGATTATCAACAGAAACTATATCAAGGATCCTTCAGAACTGGAAGCAGATTTCATTAATAGTATTTCAAATGCGCCTGCTGTAAAAGTTACTGTAGATCCGGTTTATAATACGGTTACCAAGGAGCTTACGGCTACCCTGACTGGCGAGTTTCTGCAAAATCTCAGCGGCGACTATCGGTTCGTGGCTGTTTTGAGAGAAGACAGCGTGCATGGCACGAGCGGTACTTATGCGCAGACAAATTACTACTCTATCGCAGACTATGGCTACGCTGGCCCGATGCAGGGATTTGAAAACCAACCCGGTCATATTCCCGCATCTCAGATGTACTATGATTTTGTCGGTAGAGCACTGCTTAGCAGCGTTAGTGGCACGGCCGGAAGCTTGCCAGGCACATTGAACAGCGGATCAAGCTATTCTTACAATTTCACCTACACTGTTCCTGCATCATATAATGTTAACCGATTGAAAGTTGTGGGCATGGTGGTAGACTATTCTACAGGCGAAGTGCTGAATGCAGGAATCAACGGCCTAAAATTCACAACCGGAATAAATGATCAGTTTGTGAACGGATCAGTTTTTATGTACCCAAATCCGGCAAAGGAGACAGCGTACATTGATCTGAAAATTGCTAAGGCAGCCAACGTAAACTTTCAAGTGGTGAACCTGCTGGGTCAGGTTGTGGCCACCGAGGAGTTGGGCAATTTGAGCGGTAGTCAGCTTATTCCTGTTGATGTGAACCACCTTCCATCCGGAATTTACCAGATTAAAATACGAATTGGAGATCAACTCTTAACCCAAAAACTGGAAGTGGTTAATTAGTCCGCCGGTTCATTTTTTCTGTAAGCCGTTCCATCATCCGGAACGGCTTTTTTGTGCATACTTTGTTAAAAACACAATCAGGATTCTGCTATTTTTGCCACTTCATGAAAATGCTGCAAGGCCTTCTACCAACTATTAATTGTATTCAATTGCATTTTCATTCTACCACCGTTTTTCTGATTGATCTGCTTCGGTATGCGCTTTTAATATTAGTTACAATAATTTTCCCTGGCGCACTGCCGGTGAGCAGGAAATACTGTAGTGATCTTATCCATAAAATTAAAGTAACTCCATTCCAGTCAGCCATCATCTGTTTCCCTTCAAATTATTCCAATGCCCAGAGACCATAGTATTCAACACGTGCTCATTATTGGTTCAGGCCCAATTATTATTGGCCAAGCCTGTGAATTCGATTACTCTGGTTCACAGGCAGCACGATCACTGCGTGAAGAAGGCATCAAAGTTTCCCTGATCAATTCCAATCCGGCAACCATCATGACCGATTCGGTAACAGCTGATCATATTTACCTGTTGCCTTTAAATGCTGATTCAATTGTTCAGATTCTGGAAGAGTCTATTGAATCAGGGCGAAGAATAGATGCTGTTTTACCAACAATGGGTGGTCAGACCGCATTAAATCTGGCTAAAGAAGCGGATGAATTGGGCATATGGAATAAATACCAGGTGAAGATGATCGGTGTCGATATTAAAGCAATAGACCTTGCCGAAAACCGCGAAGCTTTCCGCAACCTGATGGGTGAAATCGGTATCTCTGTTGCACCTTCAAAAGTTGCCAACTCCATGCTGGAAGGAAAAGAGATTGCCCAGGATATCGGATTTCCGTTGGTTATTCGTCCATCTTACACTTTAGGTGGCACCGGTGGCGGTTTTGTACATAGAAAAGAAGAGTTTGAAGCGGCGCTAGACCGAGGACTTAAAGCATCCCCTACTCATGAAGTGCTGGTGGAAAAAGCAGTGTTGGGATGGAAGGAGTTTGAACTCGAGTTACTGCGCGATTCCGGTGACAATGTCGTCATCATCTGCACGGTTGAAAATTTCGACCCGATGGGCGTTCATACCGGCGACTCCATCACGGTAGCGCCCGCTATGACACTGAGCGACACCGGTTTCCAGCGCATGCGAAATATGGCCATGCTGATGATGCGGTCATTAGGAAATTTCGCCGGCGGCTGTAATGTTCAGTTTGCCATGAACCCGAATACGGAAGAGTTAATCGCTGTTGAGATTAATCCGCGTGTCTCACGCTCTTCTGCACTTGCATCCAAAGCCACCGGTTACCCGATTGCAAAAATTGCCGCCAAACTTTCCATCGGTTATCACCTTGATGAGTTGCGCAATCAGATCACCGGCACCACATCGGCTTATTTTGAACCGGCTCTTGATTATGTAATTGTAAAAATCCCGCGATGGAACTTTGACAAGTTCGCCGGCGCTGATGAAACGCTCGGGCTCCAGATGAAATCAGTAGGTGAAGTGATGGGGATTGGGCGCACTTTCATCGAAGCAGTTCAGAAAGCCTGTCAATCATTAGAAAATGACGCGATCGGCCTTGGTGCTGACGGCAAACATTGGAAACGTTCGGAAGAAATTCTCGAGAAACTGCAACACCCGTCCTGGGACAGAATCTTCAGAATTAAAGATGCCCTGTCGCTGGGTGTTTCCATCAACACGATTTATAAATGGACCTTGATTGATAAATGGTTCCTGGAACAAATACAGGAGCTGGTGAATACAGAAAAGGAAATCAAAAAATATACGCTTGATACCTTGCCTTTCGGGTTATTCATGCAGCTGAAACAAATGGGCTATTCGGATCTGCAGCTCACACACCTGCTGGGAAACACCACCGAAGCCGAGGTGTATGAAAAGAGAAAATCATTAGGTATCCGCCGTACCTACAAGCTGGTGGATACCTGTGCGGCAGAATTTGGCGCTGCCACTCCGTACTATTATTCCACGTTTGATGTGGAGAATGAATCAGTGGTGTCAAATCGCAAAAAAATAATTGTGCTGGGCTCTGGACCTAATCGTATCGGGCAGGGTATTGAGTTCGACTATTGCTGTGTGCACGGCTTGCTGGCTATTCGTGAATCCGGTTACGAAGCCATTATGATCAATTGTAATCCTGAAACGGTTTCCACCGATTTTGATATCGCTGACAAGCTGTATTTTGAACCGGTTTTCTGGGAACACCTGATTGAAATCATTGAGCTGGAAAACCCGGAAGGCGTGATTGTGCAACTCGGAGGACAAACCGCGTTGAAGCTGGCCAGGCAACTTTCAGAAAAGGGAATCAGGATCATCGGCACTTCTTTCAAAGACATGGACCTCGCCGAAGACCGCGGGGCTTTCTCCGATCTGCTGAAGTCACTGGAAATTCCTTATCCGGAATACGGCGTTGCACGCACAGTGGAAGATGCCATCATGGTGGCGAAAAGGGTGGGCTATCCGGTATTAGTACGGCCTTCTTACGTACTTGGCGGTCAGCGCATGCGCATTGTCTTAAATGACGATGAACTCGAACAGGCCGTATTGAAATTATTGAAGCATATGCCGGATAATAAAATCCTCATTGATCATTTCCTTGACCGCGCTGAAGAAGCGGAGATTGACGCCATTTGTGACGGCGAACAAGTGCATATTATGGGTGTCATGGAACACATTGAGCCGGCAGGCATTCATTCCGGTGATTCAAGTGCCGTATTACCTCCTTTTAATCTCACTTATGAAGTAATTGATAAAATGGTGGAGTATGCCGAAAAGCTCGCCTTGCAACTCAATATCCGCGGATTGATCAACATTCAGTATGCTATCAAGAACGGAAAAGTTTATGTAATTGAAGCCAATCCCCGCGCATCGAGAACAACACCATTCATCGCGAAAGCCTACCAGATTCCATACCTGAACGCGGCAACCAAAGTGATGATGGGTGTTAAGAAAATTAAAGATTTCAAATTTGACCGTAAGCTCACCGGTTATGCAATCAAAGAGCCGGTCTTTTCTTTTGATAAGTTTCCCAACGTGAACAAAGAACTCGGACCCGAAATGAAATCTACCGGCGAAGCGATCCGTTTTATTAAAGACCTGTTCGATCCCTTTTTCAGACAGATGTATAAGGAGAAGAGCATGTACCTCAGCAAATAATACTGATCTTTATTCTTTGCGCTTGCAATTTACCCTATTAGCAATTTATCTACTTTTGTTTCGTCATACTGCATTATGTTAGTACGCATTTTTGAAACTCCCATCCTCGATGTCCTGCTGATTATCCTGGCCATCCGGTTTATCTGGCCTTCCCTGTTTGGAATCAGGAAAAAGAAAACTGTTGCCCCCGGCAACCATCAGCAACGAAATTTTGTAAATCATCCTCCTTCTGCCCACGCTCCCAAAAACTCGGATAATCGTGGTGAGTATATCGACTATGAAGAGATCAGGCAGCGCGATTGATTAAAAACCTATGTGTCTGATAATTTGCTGCGAGAAGCCCAACCGAACCCTGCTCCAATCGGCCACCACATTAAGTTTGTTACTTGCGAAAACAAGAACTCTGAACTTCCAATATGAACAGGCTGATTGAATTTTATCATTCCCTCATATCGCCATTCCATAAAGAAGTGAATATAACACCGGCGCAGAATTTAAAAGGGTAGGTGAAGCAGTGTCCTTAATTTAACCCACATTTTGCAGTTCAAAGCGGCAACGGGTTTAACCCCGACGTAGAGCTGCTTAGGGTTTGTGAAACATTTTCTTTTCTTGGCAAATTGAGCAAACCCTTAGCAGCTCTAAGTCGCAGCGAAGCGGGAATTTTCCACTGAAAAATCCGGGTTTAATAAATCTGCAACCCCTTAGTGGTTTCAACAAACAGACCGGGAGGATTTTTCAAGTGAAAAATCAGGACAAATCTGTCATGCAAGCCTTCGCTTCCAAATAAATTACCGGCACAGTAATACTATCTTTGCTTCAAATTCAGCAATCATGTCGTTAGAAGAAAAAATAAATGGTGATTTGAAGCAGGCCATGCTCCAGAAAGATGAAGCCGGTCTTCGTGCTATTCGTGCCATTAAATCAGCCATTCTGTTATCAAAAACAGAAAAGGATGCAAAGGAAGCCGATGAAGCATCGGAAATAAAACTGCTGCAGAAATTGGTAAAGCAAAGAAAAGACGCATTGGAAATTTATGAAAAAGAAAATCGTGCTGACCTGGCAAAAAAAGAACGCGAGGAGATTGAAGTGATTGAGCGATACCTGCCGCAACAGATGAATACTGAAGAGTTGAGAGCTTATTTGGCAAAAATAATTGCTGAAACGGGTGCTGCCAAACCACAGGATATGGGAAAGGTGATGGGTAAAGCTTCCAAAGAGCTGGCAGGAAAAGCAGATGGAAAAACCATATCCGCCATGGTGAAGGAACTACTTGCTTCAGGATAAATGAAACAGGACGATTCTGGATGCAACCTATAGCATTGACCATCGGCATGCATTTCAACCTGGTTTGTTTTTTTATGCTTTACCTTCAAAATTTCCTGATTCATGTGGATTGATATTATCTGGTTATTATTGGCAATATATGGCTGTTGGAAAGGTTGGACCAAAGGATTGATTCTCTCAGTTTTCACAGTGCTCGCCTGGGGAATCGGAATACTGGCCGCCGTAAAATTAAGTACAGTGGCTGGAACGGCCCTGCACGATCAGTTACATATTACATCCGCCTACCTGCCGGTGATTTCTTACTTGCTTGTGTTTGTGGTGATCGCACTGGTGATTTACCTGATTGGAAAGTCGCTTGAAAAAATTGTAGAACTCGCGCAAATTGGTTTTGTGAACAGGATTTCCGGTGTTATTATGTATGTGGCTGTTTACACCGTTCTGTTCAGTTTGTTCATCTGGCTGCTTGACCAGGTTGAACTCATCACACCCTATGTCAAGCAACAATCGAAAACCTACTCAGCGGTCAACAACATTTCCGGATTCATGATACACCAGGTGTCTTCGCTCACACCGTTTGTGAAGAATCTATTTACAGAGTTTGAGACAATGATAGAAATGATAGGTAAATCCGTACAAAAGTAAACCCGCTTTCACACTTAAAAACAAACCAGATTTAGCTCCTGACATGGAACTGAACCGCGCTGACAGGACACTTTATTTTTTAAAAAAATGCACCAACACTTAGCCTTTCTAAACTGCACCGTAGCAGAGTCAATCAGGTAACATATCCGGAATTCATGGATCTCTTCCTGGGATCATGCATTGCACTCGGTTCATTCATCAACTTCATTTACTTGCTGCTGATATTCGACAATTATGATTCCTTCACCTACAACCTGCAGGATTATTTTCTGCAGCTTCAGACTACCTGTTTAGTTATTCAAAACGATGAAATGCAGCTTCATGAGGTTGCTGCAATCGAGCCAGAAGGCATTGTCATTTCGCCCGGCCCTGAAACACCTTCCCGGGCCGGCATCCTGCCTGAACTCATCCGGCATTTTCATGATCGCATTCCAATGCTGGGCATTTGCCTCGGCCACCAGGGCATTGGCGAATTCTTTGGTGCCGAATTGGTTCATGCTGTCAAACCCATGCATGGCAAAACATCTGTTATCACGCACACCGGACATCCTGTATTTGAACAGGTCAGTAATCCTTTCAAGGCAATGCGGTATCATTCATTGATCTTAAAAAATCTTGATCGAACTCCGCTCGATATCATTGCCCAAAGTGATGATGGTGCACCCATGGCTATCGCGCATCCACAGTTCAAAATTTGCGGCATCCAGTTTCATCCAGAATCCATTCTGACACCGGACGGCAGGATGATGTTGCAGAACTGGCTTCGCTGGTCAGGATTAAAATAAACAAACCGATCATGACACGCGCTGATTTTTGATGGAAGTACCTCAATACGATCAGCAATCGTCACCCTTCCATTTTTTCAATTCGTTCCATAAACAGTTGACTGTTCCTGCTTCATGCGATAGCCAAAGTATTTTTGAATAAAAAACTTATTTTAGCAGCATTAAGCACGTGCAAGACGTATGGAGATCACCATAAAACAAGACGGCAAGTTCAGGTACATTGAAGAAGGCGAGGGCGAAGTGCTCATGTTATTGCATGGTCTTTTTGGTGCGCTCAGTAATTTCAAGGGAATATTGGATGAATTCAGCAAGCGGTATAAAGTGGTGATCCCACTTTTACCCATTTACGAAATGCCTATCCTCGAATCTTCCGTTAACGGGCTTGTGAAATATGTGCGGCAGTTTGTTGATACCCGTGGTTATGACTCCATTATATTGCTTGGAAATTCACTCGGTGGACATATCGCTCAGCTATACGCACTTGATCAGACTAAAAAAGTTCGTGCGATGGTACTCACCGGCAGTTCAGGCCTTTTCGAAGATTCGCTTGGTGGCGGCTATCCGAAACGTGGCGATTATGAATACATCCGCGATCGTACAGCATACACTTTTCATGATCCAAAAGTAGCTACCAAGGAGTTGGTAGATGAAGTATATGAGATCTGTAATAATCGAGGTAAAGCAATCAGGGTCATCTCGGTGGCAAAGTCAGCCATGCGCGAAAACCTCAGCAGGTCATTGCACAAGCTGACCATGCCTGTTTTGCTCATCTGGGGAAGGCAGGACCGGATCACACCACCTTTTGTTGGTGAAGAATTTCACAAACTGCTGGTGAACTCGGAACTGGTGCTTGTGGATGATTGCGGGCATGCGCCCATGATGGAAAAACCCGCCGAGTTCAATATCATTCTCGATGAGTTTTTACAGAAACTGAATGTAGCCGCCTGACTATGAAAGCAGCCGAGCTGGTATCCAAAAGTATTTCCGCACTCAGGACGTCCGATACAGGATCAAGAGCTTTGCAGCTCATGAATGCGTTTCATGTCTCTCATCTGCCGGTGGTAAATGAAAATCAGTTGCTTGGATTGGTATCTGAGGAAGATATTCTGAATGCACACGGTGAAGATGCTGCCATCGGCAACCTGCCCCTTTCTCTCGTAAGACCCTTTATTCACGGCCACGAACATCTGTTCGAAGTGCTGAAGATGGCCGCGGAGTTGCGCCTCACCGTTATCCCGGTTATAGATAAAGAAGAAACCTATATCGGGCTGATTACCCGGAATGACTTACTGAATTTTTTTGCAGAGCAAACCGACATACTGGAACCGGGTGGGATCATAGTGCTTGAATTACATGTGAAAGATTATTCATTGAGTGAAATAGTGCGCATTATTGAAACAAACCAGGTAAAAATACTTTGCCTGTTTGCCGGCACGAATTACGACACCTCCAAAGTAGAGGTAACTATCAAGGTGAACAATACTGATCTGCAACCGGTCATTTCCGACCTAAGCCGGCACAATTTTACTGTGAAGGAGACTTTCCAGGAAGCGGAATATTTCGACAACCTGAAAGAACGCTATGATTCTCTTATGAATTACCTGAATATCTGAGGACTGCTGCCACCGTTGCTGCAACGCAAATTTTTCAATCTATAAATCCGGCTTCACATCGATTTTGCATTGCAAAGAGTTTGCTCATTTTATACAAAAGAGAAATTGTTCCTCAAACCCGGAGAAGTCCTGCGTTGGGTTTCAATCCATTAACGTTTTGAATGGCAAAAGCTGGGATGAAGATTCCTTTTTTGTTTTACTTTCGTTTCTATGCCTCTTCTAAAAAGCGCCATTGTCACCTTCGCGCTGCTGCTGTTCCTTTCGGATGTTTATATGGCAAAGGCACAAACCGATTCATTGTTCACGGTGGATACCTCATTACATAAATTTGTCCTGGTGCATGACATCATGATAGATGGCAACAAACGGACTAAGCCTCAGGTGATCCTCAGGCAAATAACCTTTAATAAAGGCGATACAATAGCCGTGGAAGCACTGATGAAAAAAATGGAAGAAAGCCGTAACCACCTTATGAATATCGGCCTCTTTAATGAAGTAGTATTAAACATCAAAAACTGGGAAGGTAAAAATCTTGATGTCTCCGTGAGTGTAAAGGAGAGATGGTATACGTTTCCGGTGCCTGCACTTGACCTGTATGACCGCAATCTGAATGTATGGCTGGTGGATCATCATGCAAGCCTGAAATACCTGCAATTCGGTATGCGGTTTTATCAGCAAAATATGCGCGGGCGTGATGAAGACCTAAAGCTCGTCGCGCTTTTCGGTTACTCGCAACTTTACCAGGTGCAATACAACATTCCCTATATTAACCGCAAACAAAATATCGGACTTAAGGTCACCGCTTCTTACAGCCGCACCAGGAACCTGACGTATGGCTTCAGCAATAATAAAGATCTTATTTATCTTGATGTGGATGCTTATCAGAAAACAAATTTTTATTCATTAATCGATCTTATTTACCAGCCGGCTTTCAAGTACAAGTATATTTTTACCCTTAGCTACAATGACAACCAGGTGACGGATACCATTACGCAACTGAATCCTGACTATTTTCTCAAGGGTGCAAACCGGCAACAGTACTTCACGGTGCGTGGCATGTTTATCCGCGATTATCGAGATATTGCGGCCTATCCTTTGAAAGGTAACTATGTCGAGGTTTCTGTTTCAAAGCTAGGCTTGGGACTGATAGACAATGTGAATATTTTTTCCTCCACAATCATTGCCAATCAATACCTGCATCTTGGAAAAAAATGGTATGCCAGCACCATCAATAAACTGAAAGTTTCATTTCCTAAAAATCAGCCGTATAACCTCAATCGTGGATTGGGCTATTCGAATGACTATGTGCATGGCTATGAATATTACATCATTGACGGACAGAGTTTTGCTTATTCCCGGTGTGATATAAAAAATGAGTTCTTTAAAATAAGGATAAAAACACCGGATAAAAACCCTTTCCTGAAAGGGGCGAATATTCCATTCACCCTGTATGGCCGCGCCTTCGTGAGTGCAGGATATGTGAAGGATGATATTTTCTATGAAAATAATCCGCTCAATAATACGCTACTGGTAGGAGGCGGATTAGGACTGGATCTGACGCTTATCTACGATACTACCATCAGGGTGGAATACTCTATCAACAAACTTGGTGAGAGCGGATTTTTCCTGCACATGAATTCGATCTTCTGATCAGCCGTCTATTATATTTCGCCGTTGCACTTTACGGCATTTGAGAGCATTCAGACTGTAACATCCTGATTACAATATTCCTGTTCAAACCGCATGTAGTTCAAAACGGCGACGGCTTTAACCCCAACGTAACACTGCTCATAATAAATTTTACAGATCATTGCAGTACGCACCCGAACTGTTTCATGACGTTCTGTTCGCCCTGAGAATAAGTCACATCATATTTTGTTGTTAGATTTGCCTGCAGAAAGGAGTAAAAATGCAGTTAAAGCAGGACCGTTATCCTAATTGCCAGCAAATACATATTTCAACTTATCCATAACCCATCTTCCGGATGAATGTAGCACTCTATTGCCGAAATATTAAGATGCAGGATATTCCAGTGCTGCAGGAAATTCTTGATCAGCTTGCTGCAAAAAAAATTGGTGTATATATCTACAAACCTTTTTTTGAAAGTGTATGGCCTGAAATTAAGACCAGGTCGGGCATCAGCACATTTGCTTCACATGAAGATATCCGTGATAAAATTGAATACCTGTTTACACTTGGTGGTGACGGTACGCTATTGGATACCGTCACCTTTGTTCGCGATTATCCCATCCTGGTGATGGGCATCAATATCGGCCGGCTCGGATTCCTGGCTGATATTGGCAAAGAAGAAATAGCACATGCCATTCATGCCATTACCAAAGGCTCCTATATTATCGATCAGCGGACCTTGCTGGAACTGGAATCCAACGAACACTTGTTTGGTGAAGTGAATTACGCATTGAATGATGTCACCATTCATAAAAAGGATACTTCCGCCATGATCACGATCAATGCCTATATCAATGGCGAACTGTTGAATTCCTATTGGGCGGATGGGTTGATCATTGCCACACCCACCGGATCAACAGGCTATTCCCTCAGTTGTGGGGGACCGATCATCATGCCTACTTCAGAGAATTTTGTCATCACGCCGATCGCACCGCACAACCTCAATGTCAGACCGATTGTAGTATCCGATTCCAGCGTTATCTCATTTGAAATAGAAGGACGCTTTGAACAGTTCTTCTGCACCCTCGATTCGAGAACAGAGCCGATCGATAACTTAACACAGCTGGCAGTTAAAAAATGTGCGCATAAGATTGGCCTGGTGCGATTGCCCGATCATCATTTTCTCGAAACACTTCGCTCTAAACTTATGTGGGGAGCTCATGCAAGAAAATAATAATGTTCCGCATTAGGGTGAAAGGAACTATTCATCCTGACTTTTCCCTGAAATATCCCGCTTCGATGCGCGATTTTTGCCTCAGCTGGCTTGTTGATTATTGCAAAAAAATTTATTCCCAAAGCTTGTGTGTTTCAGGTAACGTTTAACCGATTGCTGCTTAAGGCCAGATGATGCCAGTCACCGTGACAGATTATCCAATATGTACCATCATGCAATGTCTCAGGGTAGCTGGACAAATAGCTAAAAAACCTTACTTTCGCAGGAGGAAATAAACCAACCACCACTTCGTTATCGAAACAATTTTTTACACCACTGTTTCCTTTTAACTTTTCCGTTACATCTTTGAATTCGAGAATCTGTATTTTACTGTCAGGAATGATGTTGCTGGGTTGCCTGTCGGCACTGGCGCAAAAGAATGATTTTGGCATTTGGCTGGGAGGTGCCAATTATTTTGGCGACGTCAATACGGGCACAGATGTAAGGTTTGTGAATCCTGCAGGAGGCGTTTTTTACCGTCGCAATTTTGATGAACGCGTTTCATTCAGGTTCAATCTTAATGCCGGCAGGGTATGGGCAGATGATCAATATGCCAATAATTATTATCAGCAAACCCGTAATCTCGGTTTCTCTTCCAACATTACTGAAGCCAGCTTCCAGTTTGAATTTAATTTTCTGCCTTACACCGGTGCACCCGGTTCTACTATGGGTGAAAGGCATCGCTTTGCTCCTTATGTAATGGCCGGATTTGGCGTATTTCATTTTAACCCTACCGCAAACTATAATGGAGAAAAAATACTGCTGCAAGAAATTGGCACAGAAGGTCAAGGTTACCCTCAATACCCGGAACTAAAAAAATACAAACGAACCAGCACGGCATGGTTGCTCGGAGGAGGATTCAAATACCGGATATCTGCACTGACTGGACTGACCCTGGAGTTTGGCGTAAGAAAAACTTCGACCGATTACCTGGATGATGTGAGTGGTGTTTACGCCGACCCTGTAATCCTGCTTTATGAAGGCGGGCCAATGGCTCAGTTTCTGGGTGATCCGTCCGCTGAAGTACTCGCTGAACCGATTGGCGCAACAGGCAAAATGAGAGGTGACAATGTTAAAAGCGATGATTACCTGTTCTTTGGCATTGGCATCACGCACACACTGAAACCATACCGTTGTCCTTATCCACATTAAGATTTACTTCATCAAAATCGAAGGTTACTTAGTACCTTGCGCACTTTTTAATTCACACCATGTCCTTATCGGAAAAGATTGATAAAACCCGGCTACCAGCTCACATCGCCGTCATAATGGATGGCAATGGGCGTTGGGCAAGGCTGCACGGTGAGAACAGAATTTTCGGCCATCAGCATGGTGTATCTGCCGTGCGGGCCACCTCGGAAGCCTGTGCGGAAATTGGTGTCAAATACCTGACCTTGTATGCATTCTCTACTGAAAACTGGGCGCGCCCCAGGCTGGAAGTGGATGCCCTCATGGAACTGCTGGTAGCCACTATCCGGAATGAAATGAGCACCCTGATGGAAAATAATATCCGCCTCCTTTCCATCGGAAATATCGCTTCTCTGCCGGCAAAATGCCACCAGGAATTACTGGAAGCGATGCAAGAGACAAAACAGAATACAGGGCTGACATTGATCCTGGCACTCAATTACAGCGCGCGTTGGGAATTGACTGAAGCCATGCGTAAAATTGCGGTAGCCGTAAAATCCGGAGACCTTCAGCCATCAGAAATCAGTGAAGCTGTTATTGCGGGCAACCTTGAAACAGCAGCATTTCCTGATCCTGAACTTATGATCCGGACCAGTGGTGAACAAAGATTAAGCAACTACCTGCTGTGGCAGCTCGCATACGCTGAATTGTACTTCACACCTGTGTTATGGCCTGATTTTGATAAGGAAACTTTGTATGAGGCCATCATTGACTTCCAGAAGCGTGAACGCCGGTTTGGCAAAACCAGTGAACAAGTAAATGTGAAATGATCCGAATTCCTGTACTTATCCTCCTCCTGGTTGCAGGATTTTTCCGCCATGCCATTGCGCAGGTTGTTAACCCTGTAAATGACTCGCTTGTGGTTGACTATGCCAATCCAAAGAACTATATCATTGGTGGCATTGAGGTTCGTGGCACCCAATATCTGGACAAAGACATTCTCGCTGCTCTCGCCGGCATCAGGAAGGGCGACAGGATTGACATTCCGGGAACAGAAATCAGCAAAGCGGTTAAAAACCTATGGAAACAAGACCTCTTTGCCAATGTCAGAATATATGTGGATCACACCGTTCGTGATACTGCTTATCTCACTTATGAACTGGATGAGCGTCCACGGCTTTCAGGCTTCACTTTTCGTGGTACCACCAAAGGGGAACAGGACGATCTTCGGGAAAAAATCAGGTTAAATAAAGGCAAGGTGTTAACCGATAATATTAAGGTTAACACGTACAATACCATTAAGGCCTTTTATAATGAAAAAGGATATACCCATATCAAGGTTACCATCAGTGAGGTGCCGGATTCTTCCCAGCAGAACAGTATGCTTTACTATATCTATATAGATAAAGGAAACAGGGTGAGAATTGATAACATCTGGTTTAAAGGCAATACGGCCGTGAGCAGCCGCAAGCTGCGCGGACTGATGAAAAAGACCAAGGAGAACCCGGTGTGGTCGGTGTTTACGGTTTCGAAGTTCAGACCATCAGATTACGAAGACGATAAGGGCAAGGTGCTTGCCTACTATGCGACGAAAGGTTATCGTGATGCTCATATTAAATTTGATACTGTTTATGAAAACGAAAATGGCAACCTCAATATACAGATATGGATTGCCGAAGGTGCCAAATACTATTTCCGCGACATAAGATGGTCGGGTAACTCAAAGTATGCCTCATCACGGCTTGACTCCGCCCTGCATATTAAGAAAGGTGATGTGTACGATGAAGAATTCCTTCAGAAAAGACTCAATGGCGATCCTAATGGAACAGATGTGGGTTCACTGTATATGGATGATGGGTACCTGTTCTTCTCCGTTACGCCTGTCGAAGTGTCATTGAAAATGATTCCATCGATCTGGAAATACGGGTGCATGAAGGGCCGCAGGCAACTATTAACAGGGTGTTTATCGAAGGCAATACCAAAACACATGAACATGTGGTGCGAAGGGTGATCCGTACCACGCCGAACGGTAAATTCAGCAGGGCTGATGTGATTCGAACACAGCGTGAAATTTTGGCTACCGGATTTTTCGATCCTGAAAAGCTGGGCATCAATACCGATCCTCATCCTGAAAATGGTACCGTTGACCTCACCTATTCTGTAGAGGAAAAACCAAGCGACCAGGTTGAATTGTCGGCAGGATGGGGTGGTTCAGGTACCGGTGTAATCGGTTCACTTGGTGTTAAGTTTAATAACTTTTCGATGCGTAACCTGTTTGATACCAAAACATGGTCGCCGTTGCCTTCCGGTGATGGACAGGTTTTCTCAGTTCGGCTGCAATCGAATGGTCGTTATTATCAATCATTCAATATTGGATTTACAGAACCCTGGCTGGGTGGAAAAAAGCCCAACTCATTGAATGTAGGCCTTTACAGTTCGCGGTATGCAAGAGGCACCAGCAGGGATGATCCAGCCTATGGAACATTGGTAACAACCGGAGCCACCGTTGGACTCGGAAAGCAGCTGCAATGGCCTGATGATTTCTTCACGCTGATCTCTGCCGTTAACTTCACTAACTATTCGCTGGATAACTATACGACCAACTTCTTTATCAACACTGGCAATGCCTACAGCATCAGCCTGAAAGAGACTTTTGGAAGAAATTCCACAGGACCGGATTTTACATTTCCCAAGTGGGGATCCAACATTTATATCAGCCTTGCATTAACTCCACCTTATTCACTTTTCAACGACAAAGATTATACGGATATGCCCATTGCCGAAAAATACAAATGGGTGGAATTTCATAAATGGAGGTTCGGGGCCGAATGGTACACGAATGTTTTTGGAAAATTTGTTTTAAAGACTTCTGCAAAAGGAGGATACCTTGGATATTATAATCCGGAGATTGGTCTCACGCCATTTGAACGATTTGATGTAGGCGGCGACGGGCTTTCACAGAATTACTCGCTCTATGGAGTTGACATCATCTCTCAGCGAGGTTACAAAGAAGTTTATGCTACAGCCGCCCCAATCTTCAACAAATTCACGCTGGAGCTGAGGTATCCGTTCTCTACGAGTCCGAGTGCTTTCATCTATGGAACAGCGTGGCTGGAGGCAGGCAATGCCTGGTATAGTTTTGACGATTACGATCCATTCAATCTACGACGCGCAGCTGGTTTAGGCCTGCGTGTCTTCCTGCCAATCTTTGGTACGGTTGGGTTTGACTATGGCATCGGATTTGACAAGCCGCGACCGCTCATTCCACCAAGAACTTTAGGTGAATACCTGAGCGTTTACGGGGCATTTAATATTGTGCTTGGATTTGAACCGGAATAGTGCAAAGTGTGGATAGTTGCCAATCATTGATAATTGAATGTTTGTTATTGAATGTTGAATATTGATTACTGGAAATAGCTTTCCCAGCATTATCTCATAATCATTATTCATCAAAAGACGGTAATCAGCATTCTATATTTTTTAATATTAAAATGATTTTGATTTGTCTTTGCAGGTGACCTGTTTTTTAAATTGTTAATTATTAATTCTTGATTCGATCATGAAAAAACTTCTTTTCTTTTTCTGTTTACTGGTACTCTCGGTTACCGGCACATTTGCTCAGAAAATTGCCTACGTGGATACAGAATACATCCTGAAAAATATCCCTGACTACAAGGATGCCCAAAAAAAACTGGATGACCTCGCAGCCTCCTGGCAGAAGGACATTGATACGAAGTATGCAGAAATAGAAAAACTGTACAAATCTTACCAGGCTGAACAGGTATTGCTCACGGATGAGATGAAACAGCAACGTCAGAAGGAAATACAGGACAAAGAAAAAGCTGCCAAAGAATTGCAGAAACAGAAATTCGGTTACCAGGGTGAGCTATTTGTCAAGCGCCAGGAACTGGTTCAACCGATCCAGGATAATGTGTATGATGCTGTTTCAAAGATTGCCACCACGAAGGCTTATGATTTTGTACTGGACAAGTCAGGTGGTTCGGTGGTACTCTATGCCAATACCAAGGTGAACATCAGCGACCAGGTTTTACAGTCAATGGGTTATACACCTAAATCGGGTACTGCCACTGACAAAACAGATAAAGACATTAAAAAGTAAAAAATTGATACTTTTGCGCACCTGATTAAATTCCGCTGAGCCAACATTTTAACAAAGGGAAAGAAGTGCGGCGGACAAATTCTTACCTTATAAAAACAAACCACAATGAAGTTTCTTTCTTACCTGGCAGTACTGTTCCTGCTGACAATGGCTGTAACTACACAAGCACAGTCACTAAAATTCGGACATATCAACTCAGCTGACTTGCTGGCCATGATGCCGGAAATAAAAAAGGCTGATTCCGTTCTGCAGGCTTATCAGAAGTCGCTGGAAGATGCCAATGCATCCATGCTCACCGACTATCAGAAGAAAATACAGGATTTTCAAAGCCTTCCAGCTACCACCACTGATGCTGTAAAAGAAATCAAGCAGCAGGAAATCAAGGACCTTGAAAACCGTATTCAGCAATTCCAGGGTGGCGCACAGGATAAGCTGCAAAACAAAAAGGAAGAAGTGTATTCTCCGATTCTCAAAAAAGCCGAGGATGCCATTAAAGATGTAGCCAAGGCTAACAATTATTCCTATGTGTTTGATACGAGTGCAGGTGCTGTGGTGTACGCACAGGAATCGGACAACCTGATGGAATTGGTTAAGAAAAAGCTTATGTTGAAATAACCATTGAGAAAAAGTCAATAGCGTACTGGTTAAGGACTCATAAACCAATCAGCACAACCAACACACGATACAGGTGACCATACATGATCCAATTGGAATTTTTGATTCCGGCATTGGCGGCTTAACGGTCGCCAATGCTGTTTCTAAGCTACTGCCCGAAGAAGAAATCATATACTTTGGTGATACTGCTCACCTGCCCTACGGAGATAAGTCGGCAGAAGCTATTCAGCATTACTCGGTCCGCATCACTGATTTTTTGTTGGCTAAAAAGTGCAAGTTGCTGCTGATCGCCTGCAATACAGCCTCTGCCGCTGCCTATGATGTGGTTAAAGCACATGTTGCCTTGCAGACCAATGGATCCGTACCGGTTGTAAATGTTATTGACCCTGTGGTAGAGCGCGTAGCGGCTGATACCACCATTCACAAGATTGGCATTATCGGCACTAAAGGCACCATTAAATCCGGCACCTATGAGCATAAGCTCAAAACCTTACGCCCCGATCTGGAAACGGTAGGCCTTGCCACTGCCTTGCTTGCTTCCATGATTGAAGCCGGTTTTTACAATAACAGTGTGAGCAGGCAGTCATAAACTCCTACCTTGCCTATCCTGACTTCAGTGATATTCAGGGAATGATATTAGCTTGTACACATTATCCATTGATTGAAAAAGAAGTGGCAGGCTATTTTAATCATCGCATCAAAATATTCGACTCTACCAATATTGTGGCGGAGCAGGTAAAAACAGATTTGGAAACAACTCATTTACGCAACGATAAACGTCGCCATCCACATCATTTCTATGTTTCCGATTACACCGATTCCTTTGAACAAACCACCAAAATCTTCTTTGAAGAAAAAATTCACCTCGAGCAAAGCGCGATATGGGAGTGAACAGGAGACTTAATTCATATTAAAGTGTAAAGAGCCATGATACAAGGTGGGCGTTTAATTTTCCCGTGTCTCTAATAGTTTGTCCGGTGAAGCTTTTTGCGCGTTCCAGCGCTGTTACTAAATCGAAACCTTCCTGTGCTGCCGAATAGTAAATTCCGCGTTGTATAAAATACTGCGCAAGATATTCCTGTTCTGTTTGTCCGGGTGTGGGTATTAGTATGGCTTTACGGCCGAGTACGGCCAAATCCATAATAGTGGTATAACCCGGTCGAGAGATAATAATTCCGGAAGAGAGAATGGCTTCATTCAACTCTTTGGTGAGCAAGTAATCTAACCGCGTAAAATTTTCCGCCAAGCTAACCGGTACAGATGATCCTCCGGTAATACCCCGCACAAGGAGGACGTTCAGACGCTGCTGCAAACTTGCGGCGCCAGCTCTCTTATCAACCACCCTCAGCAATTGATCCGTCAGCAGTCTTTCCAGCACTGTACGCTGTGGCTCCGGCCCGGTGAGCAAAACAAGGATATCATATTTTCCTTTTTCTTCCTGATAGGAGAATCGTGATAGCGGACCGATAAAAGCTGTGTTTCCCCGTAATGGAAATTTGTGTGATAAGTCACCGGAAAGATTATGCTGACCTTCAAAATCCGGAATCCAGCAATTGTCAAATTTTGAAATGAAAAAATGATTGATGCCATTGAAGATGGGTTCCATCCAGGCAATCAGCTTTGGAAGCTTTATGCTTGTTTGATGGGTGATGAACACTGAAGCAATTGTGCCCGCATACAATCCAAAACGGTTGTCGGCAATAACAGCATCAATTTTTTCACTTACTATTATTTTTTTCAAAAGAGAGTGCTCCGCTTTGACAGCCATCATCAACTGCGGCAATTGCAGCAGCAACTTAGCAGTGAGATTTCCCTTTTCGTGATAGCGCACCATATGTCCGGGAATACGGATCCAATGTAAATCCGGAAACTCTTTACGAAGCAATTCCAAAGCCTCACCATCTGCACCAATGACCACTTCAACCCCGAGTTTATTCAATTCGTTAATAATCGGAATGCAGCGGGCGGCATGGCCAAGCCCCCAGTTGAGCGGAGCGACAAGAATTTTTTTGGCTTGCTTCATAACCAGATAAAAATAGAACACGGATTGTAATATGGAGAAACAATTTGTGAGCGTGATGAATGCCCTGCAAAATCGCAATGCAACTCTTGTGATCTGCTAAATGGATTGCAGACATCTGTTCATTGTACAATTCAATCAGGTAATGATATCCGCCTTTACTACGGAATTCTCCAAAGAAAAATTCCGCCATGCTACCACGCACCATTGTTGATGGATTGCTCATATCTTTCAAAAAAAATGAGTGGCGAACCCAAATCCTTTCCATTCCGAGATTCAGCCTGCTGCTGCTTTGAAGTTCATAATACCAGTTTAAATCTAAAACCGATATTTACGATATGAAGTCTAACATAAAAGCACTGCGCCTCCTATTATTGGTATTTGCCTTCAGCCTGCTGAACAGTTGCATTTTCAAAAAAAAATGCCAGACCTGCCCTTCCTTTTCACATGCTGCAAAGGAGGTTCCCGCCTCTTCCACTTATCAAATACCATTGTCTGGTGTTATTCTCTGTGCTTCCCGATAGGCTGATGGAACCACAACTGAGCAGTTCATTTTTTTACAGTAAAAGATAGTAAAGCGCCTTCTTTTCCGGTCTTTATCCAACAAGCATCAACAAGTTATTCACCCTGTATATGCAGATGAAACTCCTCCAGTTTTATGTTCAGAACCTGTCCAGACTAATAAGCTTATCCGGAGATGAGTAAGATCATTTTCGCCTGTGCTGAAAATTACTAACTTGCGCTATTTAAATTCAATCTAAATAAGCAGGTGACTAAGAATCTTATCATACTACCGCTTGGCAAAATGAAGGAAGGTGATTCCGGCGTAATCGTAGAGCTCGAACGAGGAGATCTTTCACTGAAGCTGATGGAAATGGGATTTCTTCCGGGTGAAAAAATATCCGTTGATAAAATTGCACCGCTGGGCGATCCCATATCCGTTAAAATAGGTTCCTACCTGCTCAGTCTCCGAAAAGAAGAAGCGAATGCCGTATTAGTAAATGCTACTTCCGCTTCAGGCTGAAAAATCTGTTGATTTCCTGAGCAGCCCAAAGATGTCTTATGGGAAGCGAACAGGATGAGACCATCAAATATTTAATCTGCTGAAGGACTGACACTTGAAAAAGAATCTGAAAATCGGACTGGTAGGCAACCCTAACTGCGGCAAGTCATCGCTGTTTAATGCATTGACAGGGTTGCGGCAGAAGGTGGGCAACTTTGCCGGTGTTACCGTTGATAAGAAAACGGGATATCTCCCCTTATCAAATGATCTTTCTGCGAGTCTGATTGATCTTCCCGGCACGTACAGTCTTTATCCGCGCCGCATTGATGAGTTCATCACTTTCGATGTGTTGCTGAATCCAGACAACGATGCGCATCCCGACCTGCTGGTAATTGTGGCAGATGCATCAAACCTGAAACGCAACCTGCTTTTTTGTTCACAGATCATCGATCTGAAAATTCCAACCATCATCGCCCTGAACATGATGGATGTTGCACGCAAAAACGGATTAGCCATTGACACACAGCAGTTAGCCATTGAGCTGGGGGTGAAAGTAATTCCGATCAATGCCCGCGAAGGAAAGGGCATCAACGACCTGAAACGGGCAATACAAACGACCATACCTGTTCCGGATAAGAATTTTGTAGAAGTGAAACCGCTTTGCCCTGAAGTAATTGATGGTGTAAAAGACATTACAGGCGTCAGCAGTGATTATACGGCGTTTCAGATAGCCTGTCATTATATCAATATATTTTGTTTTAATGTGGAGCAGAAAGGCCGTATCAAAAGGCTACTGGAGCAACACCGCTTCGCCATGGCCAAACTGCAGGGAGAAGAAATCCTTAAGCGGTATGAAAAGATCAATCCCATCCTCCAACTTTGTACTTCGCAGGACCGAAGCAGGCAACAGGCATTGGATACAACTGCCGGCATAGATGCCTATCTATTGCATCCTGTTTACGGATACCTGATCTTTCTGTTGATCTTTTACTTTGTGTTTCAGGCTATTTTTTCCTGGGCTACTTATCCCATGGAAGCTATCGGCAATGCGTTCAGTTATTTGCAGGTCACCCTCAACCAGTCATTGCCTCAGAATATAGTCACCAATCTGCTGGTGGAAGGCGTGCTGGCCGGCATCGGCGGCATCGTTGTCTTTATCCCGCAGATCATGTTGCTTTTCGGATTTATCTCCATATTGGAAGATACCGGATATATGACGCGTGTAAGTTTCCTGATGGACCGGCTGATGCGGAAAGTAGGCATGAGTGGTAAATCAACCCTGCCATTGGTGAGCGGCATGGCCTGTGCCGTGCCGGCCATACTTTCAACACGAGGTATTGAAAACTGGAAAGACAGGATCATCACCATTATGGTAACGCCGCTGATGAGTTGTTCCGCGCGTCTGCCGGTATATGCATTGCTCATCAGTTTTATTGTTCCTGATGAAAAACTTTTCGGTTTCATGAACCTGAAAGGACTGGCCATGCTTGGCTTATACTTGCTTGGCTGGCTGATGGCACTGCTGGCAGCACTGGTCATGAAGCTTATAATTCGTGCGAAAGAGAAAAGTTATTACCTCATGGAACTGCCTATCTATCGCTGGCCGCGATGGGGAAATGTAGGCGTCACGATGGTTGAAAAAGCAAAAGTATTCGTGCTGGATGCAGGAAAAGTAATCGTCACCATTTCCATCATACTTTGGTTGCTTGCTTCATTCGGACCTGGTAATTCAATGCAGTCCATTGAAGAAAAATTCGCAGCCATGCAACCCACCGAAGATGTTACGCAGACCGACCTGAACAACCGCTTGCAGGCTGAAAAACTGGGTGCCTCGTTTGCCGGCCATATCGGCCATTTTATCGAGCCGGTGATCAAGCCCCTGGGGTTCGACTGGAAAATCGGAATCGCCCTAATCACCTCGTTTGCTGCAAGGGAAGTGTTTGTTGGCACCATGTCCACCATTTACAGCATAGGTTCTGCGGATGACGCTGACTTTGAAGCAATCCGCGACAAGATGCGTAATGAAGTTGATCCCACCACAGGCAGGCACGTTTACAGTGGTGCCACCGCTTTCTCCTTAATGATCTTCTTTGCTTTTGCCATGCAGTGTATGAGTACCGTTGCGGTGGTAAAACGGGAAACCAAATCATGGAAGTGGCCATTGATACAGATCGCCTATATGACCGGGCTTGCCTATCTATCAAGCCTGCTGGTATATCAATTAATGAGCTGAACAAAAGCGATGCTGCATCACTCCGTATCAACTTATTGAACAGAGCCTGCATAGTGATATTGTAGAATCATGCAAAAAAATATAACCTGATTTTTCAAATGAAAATCCTGCTCTACTTCGGCTCTGCACTGCAGTGGGTATGTATAATTTATTCCAAAAAGAAAAAGTCACCATATGCTCCTCTAACTCAATAGCTGGATTAATCCATTATATATTTTGAATTACAAAATGTGGAATTAACTTAGAAGACCAAATCGGTACCATGGCAACACCTCGCTTTCAATCAATCAAAGAATTCTACCCCTATTATCTTTCGGAACATCGCCATCCCAATACGCGTCTCCTGCATTTCACCGGCACAGCTTTATTGCTTATTTGTTTTGTATATGCCCTGTTGATGCAACGATGGATGTTACTTTTCCTGGTCCCTGTTCTAGGATATGGTTTTGCATGGGTTTCACATGCTTTTATAGAAAAAAACAAACCGGCTACTTTTACTTACCCGGTTTATAGCCTTGCATCTGATTTTATTATGTTCTGGCACATCCTTACCGGGAAAATAAATGAAAAGATGTCAGATGCCGAAAAGAAGTATCCGGCCAATCCGCTATAAATCAGTTTTACTGGCATTTAAACCTTATTTTTCAATAGAAAAATCCCTCTTCATTCCGTCTTAGTACAGCTAAACATTTTCTTACTTTTTCAGAGAAGAAAATGTTTCTCAAACCCAAAGCTGATACGCTGGGGCTAAACCAGATGCAGGTTTATCATCAAGAAATTCCTCGATCTGCACCTACGATAACCCGGGTTCAATATCCATATATAAATTGAAGGCTTCAGCCGATCGCTGACTTGTAATTATATTTGCCGGTCATTTAAAAAAAATGCCCTACCATGTGCAGGATGATTGCGAAAGTAAGTCCAGTACCGAGTTCTATACTTAATGAAATGCTTCTATGCCCGGTATCATTAAAATACTTGTCAAAAAACGGACGTCAACTCCACGATGCATCACTGCGAGGCGAGCACAATGATGGTTGCGGCATGGCCTTTCTACAGGATGGACGTATTGAAATTCACAAGCGCGATCAGGCTTCTTCCTGGGATGAGAGTTATCAGTCGTTGATAAAGCAGGTGCGTTCCACTTTTTTTATTGCCCATAACAGGCGTGCTTCACTGGGATTGAATGCTTCCCTTGACGGTGCACATCCATTTTATTTAGAACTGGGCAACATTCCGTATGCGTTCAGTCATAACGGAAATATATTCTCCTATCATGATGAAGCAAAAGCTGCCGGCACGTCGGATTCAAAAATTTTTCTTCATCACCTCGCTCATGAACAGGCGAAATTTCCACAAAAAAGCATTGCTGCCATTGTTGCTTCTATTGCCCGGGAAAAATCATATGATTCACTTTCTGCTTTTTTACTTTCAGCGGACAAGTTGCAGGTATGGCGGATTTTTAATGATACCGATCCGGAGAAAACAAGCCTTTATGAAGCTTACTATACGCTGTATATGAGTCTTCGTGATGGAAATGCCATTATTTCATCAGAGCCATTGGATGATGGCAACTGGCAGTTGTTACAGAATAAAAACTTTTTGACCATTACAACGACCGGCGGACAGTTGCGGATTGATTATACCCAACTGGTCATTTAACGTGGGCTTATATTGGCAAAAATCCGGTTGCTTCACCGCAAAACTGGCAAGAATTCAACGAGCCTGTTTCATTAGTACAACTGCAGAATACAACAGCTTCCGGAGACTTAGGGGTTCCTGGCAGCCACGTCAGGGAAGTATCCATCCTCCGCTTTGCTATACCCGCTTTTACCCGGCGCCATGCCATCGATGGTCTTATCGGAAATCATGAAACCACAAGAGATATACATGAGTTGGCTCGACTGTGCATAATCAGGAATATTCTTCAGATAGGGAGCAGTAGGTATCTGTATCGTTAATCCGCCTTCCTGATATTTCAGAAAATCGTTGAGATAATATTTATAACGGATATAAAATCCCTGCCTGAACTTAATTTCCGCCAGCAGCGATGGATTGAAAATATTCACGTTGTCAGAAAACCATTCTAACTCCTTTGTCTTGGAAAAATTCGGGATTATAACTTTCCGTTTCCACGCAAACATCATCTCCAGCTCACCACCAATGCCGATATTCATGTTTTTGCTGAAATCACCAATCTTAATGACGATGGGAAGACCGAGGCCATAGGCTCTTTCTTTGATCTTATACCCTTCGGCGGTGTGCGAGATCAAACCAACGTTGCGAAGGTCGAGCCCGCTGTAAAAGCCTAAGGTATTATTGAAATCAACATGCACCTGCGCTCCAAAGTTGAAAACAGGCGAAAAACGAACAATATTATTTATGTTTTCGTCACCAGCATCCAGATTGCCCCATGAAAACATAGTTTCGCCAGATGATGAGAAGTAAATGTTTGTTGAAGAAGTACCGGACTGTGACTTCACTGATGCTGTACTTAAAAAAAGCATTACCAAGACGATCAAGAAGGTTGTTATACGCATGATTATTTTTTTGCGAAAGATATAGAATAACCTGAAAACAAGTAACTTTTTATTATACGATCAGCCTCCATTCAATAAGGTTAGTAAGCATTTTATGAATGCAGAAAAATCAATGCCCCTTCACCTCTTGTTCCAGGCAGGTTGCTGTTTCAAGACTTTTGCATAAACCGGGCAACGGTCAATATGAGCCCCTTTCAGGTATCCAATACTCATCAGGAATTCATTTACTATTTCGCCTCCTGTAAATTTGAAGGTAAGCCGGAATATTTTTACCCATTCATCCTTTGTTTTTGGATGATGATGATCGAGCCAGTTTTTGAAGGAACCAAATTCCTTACGAATAACCTTCAGTCTTTTTGCATTTTCAATCGCTGCGGCAATCTTCAACCTGTTGCGGATGATTCCGGCATCGTGTAAAAGCCGATGCACATCTCTTGCCTTATAACTTGCGACTTTGTCTATATTAAATCCATGAAAGGCGCGGTGAAAATTTTCCTTCTTGTTAAGAATCGTAGTCCATGAAAGACCGGCCTGATTGATCTCCAGCATCAACCGCTCAAACAACGCGTGATCATCGGCAATAGGGAATCCATACTCCGTATCATGATACTTTCTATGAACATTTCCAGGTTCCATCTTTTCTACAACGTCACAGTAAGCAGTGGCCATTAGGTTGAGGGTATTAATTACTATAAAATCACGATCAGCATTTTGTCGTGAAAAATACATTATTCACCTGACTCTTGCCATCGATTTGCAACTACAATTATGTATCTTGTTCTTACCAAAATCAAATCTAACATGTCCAACGATCAACTTTTCAGTGTGGTGAGCATGATGGCACTATGCAGCTGGATCCTGCTGATAATTGCACCTTATTGGAAATTTACAGAGAAGGTGGTTTTTGGCGGTAGTATTACCATGCTTTCCTTGTTGTATGTTTACCTGATTGCCTTTCACATCAGAGAAACTCCCGACGGAGGATTCGGATCGCTCGCGGAAGTAGCTAACCTGTTTCAAAACCAATCTTTATTGCTGGCAGGCTGGGTTCACTACCTCGCCTTTGATCTGTTAACCGGTTTGTTTATCCTGAACAATGCGCGATTGCATTCAATCAACCGCTTGTGGCTTGTTCCCTGTCTGCTATTAACCTTTATGTTTGGCCCCGCAGGTTTTTTACTCTATGTGATCATCCGGACTTTCAGCACAAAGCAATACTTCACCGCAAACTATTGATTGATGTTAAAGTCATTTTACACCACGCTGTTAAACAGGAACCGTCCACTGGCAGTTTTTGGCTTGCTCAATTTTGCTGCCGCCGCACTAATGCTGGTGCTGATTCAATTTGATAATCATGAATTACTTGGTATCAACCGGTGGATCAAGCCATTCAAATTTTTTGTCTCTGTTGGCATCTGGAGTTGGTCCATGGCATGGTACCTTGTATATCTGAAAAACCAGCGTGCTGTAAGAACCTACACCTGGATGTTTGTTGTGCTGATGACGGCGGAACAGGCGGCCATCAGCGGGCAGGCGGCGAGAGGTGTACCCTCGCATTTTAATATTGCCACTGCTTTTGATGGGATGGTATTTTCAATCATGGGACTTGTGATACTGACCGTTACGCTCTGGACCTTGTATATGGATATTCTTTTCTTCCTTCAAAAAGAATTTACCGTTCCTATGAGTTATGTATGGGGCATTAGAGCAGGCATTTTAATTTTTATTGCGGCATGTATTGAAGGTGGCTATATGGCAGGGCGGCTGTCGCATTCTGTTGGTGGTATTGATGGAGGTGCCGGTTTACCAATCCTTAACTGGAGTACACAATTCGGTGACTTGCGGGTTGCTCATTTTATGGGTCTGCATGCATTGCAACTAGTGCCTTTGTTTGGTTATTGGATCTCGAAAAGAAATCCAACCCATAGCGTTGCATTTGTACTGTTCTTTGCTGTCATATATTTCATCATCTTTCTGCTGTTGCTGCTGCAATCACTGAATGGGATGCCGCTGATTGCCTGGTAACAGAATAGCCTGTCTTCAGCATAATCACTTTTTTCTATGAGTGCTTAATGGCGCGTTGCTGATTAATCTTATGCTGCATCAGGGAAGCAATATTTCGCGCTCTTTGAATGGCTTCAGCGGCAATTTTTCCTTCGAAATTTGCAGTAACTGTTTCGTCCCAAAGCAACAACCACCGGTCAAAATGCTCCTTTCTCAATTTAATTTTTTTGTCAAGTTCGAGGTGCTTTAGCATGGGATTACCCGTGTAAACACTGCTGCCTAATAGTGTTGTACTCCAAAAGGCGTACATCACCGGCATGTGTTCTTCCCATGTGATGGTAACCACTTCCGTGAAAATAAATCCAATGACCGGATCAACGATCACTTTCCGGTAGAAGGAATCAACGAGTTTTTTTACGTCTGCCTCAGATTCAATGTCGTGCATGCTGCATAGTATTTCATCCCTGTGTCAGCAAACATAAACTATCTTCCGATGCTGCCACAGCGCGCGTCTTACTAACCGGAACTTCCATTTCATTCTACTGACCCAACGATGTGTGCGCATCACCTTCTTTGTAAATGACTCATCCTTCCAATACTGTGAATTTTAATGGGTGAGGCGTACGGTACGCTTTTAACTCCGTTCCTTTCCTGAAGCCGATATGTACTTTAAGATGAACGCGCTTATGCAAGTCATTCGCTGCTGAGCTGGCAGCTGTTTTCAATTGTGAGCGAATCGCTTGCATGGTCATCTGCGTTTCCTTTTGGAATAATTATAAATTCAACATATACCTATTTCACCCGTTGCAAACAGAATGTTCACAAGGTAAGTTCGAATGTAAACCAGTGATGAAGGAGGCTTTCCATTTTAATGTACCTGCTTTACAAGGATGGAACAGGAAGCTGGTTTTCTATGTCCTGGTTTAGTTCACCCGGCCCTATCCATTGAAAAATCCAATAAGTATTCGGCTATCCGTATATTTCAGCATGAATCCATCCACCTTTTTACTGTATGGTGCTAACGGTTATACAGGAGAATTAATAGCACGATATAGCCAACCATATCAACTGCAACCTATTCTGGCCGGCAGAAATCATTCGGCCATTCAAACACTGGCCACAAACCTGCGGTTGCCTTACAGAATTTTTGAGTTGGATGACCATGTTGCGTTACAAAATGCCCTGCGGGAAGTTAAAGTGGTGGTGAATGCAGCCGGCCCTTTTGCCCAAACAGCCAAAAAAATGGTAGATGCCTGCCTGCAAACGGGTACACATTATCTTGATATCAATGGTGATCTCACCCTATTTGAATTACTAAAACAAGCAGATACGGCAGCTAAAAATTCGGGCATCATGGTATTACCGGGTGCCGGCTTTGATGTAGTACCAACCGACTGCCTGGCGATGTTTCTAAAAAAACTACAGCCTGATGCAAAAAGCATTCAGCTCGCATTTGTTACGTTAGGAGGCCGCATATCGCATGGTACTGCTATGAGCATGCTTGCAAAACTCGGCAAAGGCGGTGCGGTTCGTAAAAATGGGATCATCGTTCACGTGCCATTGGGACATAAGCGAATGCAACTTGTTTTAGGAGAGAAGACGTTTTTTTTGATGAGTATCCCCTGGGGCGATATCTCCACCGCTCATTTCACCACCGGTATTCCCGATATCGAAACGTACACCGCAACAAGACCCTATATTTATAAACTATTGAAGTTTCAATCAATGTACAATTGGCTGCTCAGGACTTCCGCTGTCAGGGGATGGCTGGTGAGAAAAATTAATCAGCGGCCTGCCGGGCCAACCGATGATCAGCGAAGTAAGGCAATCTGTCATATATGGGGCCATGTGAAAAACGCAACAGGTAATACGGTTACCGCGCAGATGCGCTGCCCTGAAGGATATACATTCACTACCATGGCAACGCTCCTTATCACTAAAAAGATACTGGATGACAATTATAAAGCAGGCTATCAAACACCTGCCTCTGCCTATGGCGCCGACCTAGCAGTGGAAGTGCCCGGTGTTACGCGGTGGGTTGAATAGAGGCTTTCTATGAGCCCGGAATTCAGGTTATTTTTAGACCATAAAAGACAGCCAATGACCTACAGAAAGATTTTCCACGCCGATGTGCAATACTTTCAATCCGTATGCGGAGCAGCGCAGGTGATAACTGATGAACATTCGCTGGAAGATTACAGCCATGATGAGACGGAAGACTTAAGGTTTCCGCCTGAAATTGTAATCAGGCCATCTTCGGCAGCAGAAATCAGTGCGATACTGCGCTACTGCCATGAACAGTATATTTGTGTTACGCCACGTGCTGCCGGAACCGGTTTGAGTGGCGGGGCCTTACCCGTTTACGGGGGAGTTCTTTTATCTGTTGAAAGGTTAAACAGGATTTTGTTCATAGATGAACGAAATCACCAGGTAACGGTGGAGCCTGGTGTTATTACGCAGGTGTTGCAGGAAGCGGTAAAGGAAAAGGGGTTGTTTTACCCGCCCGATCCTGCCAGTCGCGGCTCCTGTTTTATCGGAGGAAATATCTCGGAAAATTCCGGTGGACCGAAAGCGGTAAAATACGGCGTAGTGAAGGACTATGTGCTGAATCTAGAAATAGTGCTGCCAACCGGAGAGATCATCATGACGGGAGCCAATGTCTTGAAGAATGCCACGGGTTACAACTTAACACAGCTTATGGTGGGCAGTGAAGGCACCCTTGGCATCGTGACGAAAATTGTATTGCGGCTGATTCCCCATCCGCAACACGACTTACTGATGCTGGTTCCCTTCCGCAAAGCTGTGCAGGCTTGTGAAAGTGTGAATGCGATATTTATGGCAGGCATTATACCGTCTGCTATGGAATTTATGGAGCGAGATGCCATTGACTGGACTATTCGGTTTACCAATGTTCCGGCATTTCCCATTGGTGATGATGTTGAGGCGCACCTGCTGATTGAGGTAGATGGCAATGACACCGACGCCCTGTTCAAAGAAATGGAAAGGATAACCGCCATTGTATCGCAATTTGAAGTGGGTGAAATATTGTTTGCGGAGTCGGCGCAGCAAAAATCAGATCTCTGGAAGATGCGGAGAAGTGTGGCGGAAGCTGTAAAATCGAATGCTGTATACAAGGAAGAGGACACGGTGGTTCCACGCGCAGAACTGCCTGCTTTGCTGCAGGGAGTTAAAGCCATCGGATTGAAGTATGGATTTAAATCTGTTTGTTATGGACATGCCGGTGATGGCAACCTGCATGTAAACATCATTAAAGACGGAATGGACGAATCAACCTGGTCGGAAAAACTGCCGCAGGGTATCCGCGAAATCTTTCAACTTTGTGTTAAACTGGGTGGCACCTTATCCGGTGAGCACGGCATTGGATGGGTTCAAAAACCTTACATGGATATCGCATTCAATGCTGTACAAATCAACCTCATGAAACAGATCAAAGCTGTTTTCGATCCGCATGGCATCATGAATCCGGGGAAGATCTTTGCCGATTAGTTTGTTTACTTTTGTATCGCTAAAATCTTCCTACGGCTATGATGAAAACCCTGCGTCTCCAACTCGTTGTATTTTTTGTGGTGATGTTGAATATTGCCACACAAGCACAGAGCAATGCAACCATGGGTAGTCCCAAAATCCCGTTCAAGGATCGCATTTTTGTGGGTGGAAATTTCGGGCTCACTTTCGGAACTATCACCAACATTGAGATTGCTCCTACGTTCGGCTATATGCTGAAACCCAACTGGTCGGCGGGTGTGGGAATCCGGTATTCCTATTATCAGGACAATTATTACAACCCACCGTACAAAACAAATATCTATGGCGGACTTCTATTCAGCCGTTTTGTGGTGTATAAAGGTTTATTCCTGGAAGCAAATTTTGAAGGGAACAATTTTGATGTTTATAAATTTGATCCTGTCACGGAGCTCTATTATCCGGAGCGTGACTGGATTCCCTCCTTATTGCTGGGCGGAGGCTATGCGCAACCGATGGGCGCCAACTCTGCATTTTTCATCAGTATATTGTATGATGTGCTGCAGAATAAATACAGTCCTTATCAAGGTGTTCCTATTATCCGTGCCGGTTTTGGAATCGGGCTATAAGAAAATCTTTGCAGGCAGCTTGTTGTAGTCAATCAGGTTTTTTTAAAAAGAAAAATCCGGGTGGGAAAGGTGTGCATGAGTTAATGAATATCCCGCCAGTAAAAAAGATCAAACCACCTCATGCACGGCTATGCCGCAACTTTAGTGGATTTTACCATCTAAAAATTCCCATTATTGCAATCACCGGTATGCCATAGCGATTTTCAAACTTTTAGCTATTTTCATTGCAACAATGCCAATGCATATGATTGAGTTCAAACGTATTTTCGATGTCATCACCTATCAGCAGGAAAATTTTGCCAAAGAAGATTGCCTTGCCGGAAAAGTAAACGGCCAATGGGTTCGCTACAATACCTACACGGTAGTTGATTATATGAATACCGTCAGTATGGCTCTTGCAGGCTATGGAATTAAAAAAGGCGATGCCATTTCTATTGTGGGCAATAACAGGCCGGAGTGGAATTTTATTGATTTGGGTATCATGCAGATTGGCGGTGTAACGGTACCGATTTACCCAACCATCAGCGAGGAGGACTATGTTTATATCATGAACAATGCAGCAGTTAAATTACTGTTTGTTTCCTCCCGCGAGCTATATGAAAAAATGCTAAGCATTAAAAGCAGGATTCCTTCCATTCAGGAAATTTTCACTTTTGATGTGGTGGATGGCGCTGTTCACTGGAAAGAATTTCTGAAGCAGGCAGAAAAGTGCGATATCAGTGAGGTGGCTTCCATTAGTAAAACCATTGATCAGCATGATATTGCCTGCATGATTTATACCTCCGGCACCACCGGATTTCCGAAAGGTGTTATGCTTTCACACTACAATGTGGTGGAGAATATGAAATCCGTTTTTGATGTGCTTCCTATCAACGAAAAGCACACCGCGCTTAGCTTTTTGCCGTTGAATCATGTGTTTGAGAAACTCGTTATTTATTGTTATTTCATGAAAGGTGTTTCCGTCTACTACGCCGAAAGCATGGATACTATCGGAGAGAATCTGCGGGAAGTAAAACCCCATTTCTTCACCTGCGTTCCGCGACTGCTCGAAAAAGTATATGAGAGGATTGTCAGCAAAGGGCTGGAGTTGAAAGGCGTTAAAAAAGGATTGTTCTTTTGGGCCCTGCGCGTGGGTGAGAAATGGGATGGGCAGCGTAAACAAGGACCACTTTTCAACCTGCAGTTAAAGCTGGCGAGGAAACTTATTTTCAGTAAATGGAAGGAAGCATTAGGCGGAAATATTTTTGCGATTTGTTCCGGCGCCGCGCCACTCAATGCTAAAATCGGCAGAGTGTTTTCGGCGGCAGGCATTGTGGTGATGGAAGGTTATGGGTTAACGGAAACATCACCGGTTATTTCCGTAAACCGGTATGACCTTGAAGGCAACATGCTGGGCACTGTAGGTCCGGTTGTTCCGGGTGTATCAGTAAAAATTGCAGAAGACGGTGAGATACTTTGTAAGGGACCGAATGTGATGGTTGGATACTATAAGCTTCCTGATAAGACATCTGAAGCGATTGACAAAGAAGGATGGTTACATACTGGAGATATCGGTGAGTTTGTAAATGGAAAGTTTTTAAAGATCACTGACCGCAAAAAAGAGCTTTTCAAAACTTCGGGGGGGAAATATGTAGCACCTCAGCCGCTGGAGAATAAATTCAAAGAGTCCTTTTTCATTGAACAGATGATGGTGATTGGCGACGGTCGCAAATTCGTATCGGCACTTATTGTTCCTTCTTTCGCCAACCTGAAATCGTGGTGTGAAAAAAGTGGTTTAACCTGCAATACCAATGAGACCATGATTACTGATCATAAGGTATTGGAAAAATACCAGCAGGTGGTTGATGAGAAGAATAAAGAGTTCGGGCATACTGATCAGATCAAAAAATTCCGTTTGATGGCGGAGGAGTGGACTGTTCAGGGCGGACAGCTTACCCCAACCATGAAACTGAAACGTAAGGTAATCATTGAAAAATACCGCGATCTGATTGAAGGAATGTATAGTGACTGAATAAGCAAGCCGGCGTGGAATACGACACCGTGGTGTTGAAGCGGAAGCAAAATCTGTTGGGTTAGTGCTCTCCCGTAATTGTTATCGCAGCTCCCGCTTTTTTGCCCTTCCATAATTTTATCATTTAAACTATTGAGCATCGGATTTCGAAAGAATCACAGCATTGCTGGTATTTATTTGTGGATGTCTGTCAGTGATGTTTATCACCCGTATTTCATTATCCCGATAATTAAACTATCTTTGCCCGCATTATAGAGATGGACTTTGTCCTGACGATTAACAAGATTTCAATATCTTCTCGCAGATTACTTTCTCCCTCTCATACTTACGCAGCAAAGCATAATTGCTCATGAGCAAGGATGAATGGCTTTGCGCATTCACGATTAAAAGATCAACACATTAACATGTCATTTGAAGCATTGAATCTTTCCGCGCCTATCTTAACTGCGCTGAAATCAAAAGGGTATGTACGCCCCACTGCCGTACAACAACAAGCTATACCTGTGATAATTGAGGGCCGCGATATTTTCGGCAGCGCACAAACAGGATCCGGTAAAACCGCAGCCTTCGCCCTGCCACTGTTAGAATTAATGAGTGCCCGGCCGGTCACACATCGCGGCGTTCGCACGCTGGTATTAGCACCAACCAGGGAACTGGCACTCCAGATCGCGGATAGTTTTCGTGATTACGGAAAACACCTGGGATTAAAACATGTGACCATTTTCGGCGGTGTATCACAGCATGCACAAACCACTGCCTTACGGAATGGTGTTTCCATTATTGTGGCAACGCCTGGCAGGTTGCTTGACCTGATGAGCCAGGGATTTGTGAAGCTGAACGACATTGAATTTTTAGTGCTGGATGAAGCAGATAAAATGTTTGACATGGGCTTCATCAACGATATTAAAAAGATTGTAGCGAAGGTTCCCGCCAAACGCCAGACCTTATTCTTCTCGGCTACCTTACCACCGGAAATCAAACAGCTCGCAGCAACGATTTTACATCAGCCGGTAACTGTTGAAGTGAAACCTGCCGTAGGTTCAGCGATACTGGTGGAGCAAAGGCTGTATTACGTGAATAAAATCAATAAGACGGATTTGCTGTGCGATCTGCTGAAGGAAGAAAAAATCCACCAGGCTTTGGTTTTCACACGCACCAAACATGGCGCCGATAAACTCGTAAAAGCATTGGGGTTGAAAGGAATCCGTGCATCAGCCATCCATGGTAACAAAGCACAAAACGCACGGCAGCGCGCTTTAGATGATTTCAAAACAAAACGGATTTCCATACTGGTAGCTACCGATGTAGCTTCACGCGGTATTGATGTGAAGGAACTGCCTTATGTCTTCAACTATGATCTGCCTGACCAGGCGGATTCCTATACGCATCGCATTGGCAGAACCGGCCGGGCAGGTTCCAGCGGATTTGCATTTTCATTTTGCAGTGCAGATGAAAAAATGCTGCTGAAAGATGTGCAGAAAGCAACCGGCAAGCAAATTCCCGTTGTGGAACATGCCTATATGATGAATGTGAATGAGGCTGCGCCGCAACCGGCTGCCGCTCATTCCCGCACACAACACCATGCTCGTACTTTTTCCAGGCGCAGAACGTTTTCAAGACAATAAAGCATTGCAACGTTTTTCAGTTGATAGCCCCGGCACTGCGCTAGCTTAGAACTGCTAAGGGTTCACCAGGATTATCCAATAGAAAAATCCCGCTTCGCTGCGACTTTAGAACTGCTAAGGGTTTGCTCAATTTGTCAAGAAAAGAAAATGTTTCACAAACCCTAAGCAGTTCTACGTCGGGGTTAAACCCGTTGCCGCTTTGAACTGCAAAATGTGGGTTTAAGATACGGGATTAACTCTGCGGCAATTTTGCCAGGAAAAGTGTGTGCAAGATTATGCGCCATAATGCTTTTTCAAGCCTTCCACCACTACAGCCACGGCAGGGCAGATCATGGAATTGTGATAGGTAATACTCAATTTCTGTATGATCTTCCTTTGTTGCGTGTGTGGATAATCACGGCAGGCTGCAGGCCGGTCTTCATATACATGGCAATATTTGTCAGTACCTAAAAATGGACAAGGCATCGTTTTGAAAACATAGTCATTGTCTTCGTCAATGCGCAGGTATATATCCGTGAAATCAGCAGGCCGCATATTAAAATGCGCGGCAAGCCTTTCTATGTCTTTTCGCAATAACAAAGGTCCGGTGGTCGAGCAGCAATTGGCACAATTCAAACAATTGATATGTTCAAATGCTGTATCGTGAAGTTGATGGGTGACCCTGTCAAGATCTGCAGGCTTCAGCTTTTTAAGGCGATCCAGAAATTTTTTATTTTCCTTATGCTTGTTTCCGGCATTATTAATCAGTTTCACGTATTCAGGATCCATCACCATGGTTGTATGAAGTGTATTGGAAAATCGCGGCAGTAAAAAGATCAGTTGAGCGAAGGGGCAAATTCACTTTTTCTTTTGAAAAGATAAACCTGGCGTTCTGAAGTGCCGTTGAAATTGTTCAATTGTTCTTCCCAGTAAAAATTTCCCTCTCGCATATCATCAGGAATCTCCATGATGCCGGCAAGCTCATAATATTGACCGGAATATTTTCTGATCCAGTCAAAGATTTCCTGCGGCGACTCATCGCGCATCAGCCATGATTGAGGTATCCGGCAGAATACCAGCCAGGCAGGGCGCCCAGCTTCTATTTCAGCAATCATCTCCTTTTGCATCCGCAAATTATACACTTGATTTTCCATGAGACTGTAGGTATAAATGTAACCGGTTGCTGAAAGGCGATCCGCGTAAAACAGTATTTCCGGCTCTGATCCCAGTATGGCGATTTTGTCATCCGGTTTTGAATGGCTGTTAATATAACGCGCCATCGAAATGGCTTCCGGAAAAGGATTTCCTCCATACAGGCTGCGTGACACCGTGAACATATTTTGCTGAAACAGGTACGGGTAAAGTGCAATGATGCCGGCGAAGCAGGCCATCAGGAAAATAATGCCTGACAGTGCGCCTGCATATTTCAACTTATATTGATCTGTAAGCAACTTTCCAAAAGCAGTAATGGCAATTCCTGCAAGGATGGAAAACGCAGGAATGAACAACATAAAATAATGCTGACGGAAATACAGCCCGGGAAATACGGCAAGCACCGAAACTGCGGTATATACAGTGATGAATAAACGTGTTTTGAACGGAAATTTTGTGATCCATAACAACATCCCGCCAACCGGTGCAAGCAGCCAGAGATAAATGAAATCATGTTGCAAGCCATCGAGGTTCACCTTCAGGTTAGCCCATCCCCTGCTCCAACTTTCTGCATTGGCATACTGACTTCCATACTCCATTGTCCAGAACCAGCATCTTTCGAAAGTGCCGGCTGCCAGCACCCATAAAAATAATCCTGCTAGCGGCAACAACACTCCCGTTGCCCAACTACAACCTGAAAAAAACCATTGTTTCCAGCTATTCTTCCTGACAAAGAACTGATGATATAAAAAAACGATTCCGGCAAATAGGACAAAGAATACACCGGATTGCTTCATCAGCACACTCATTCCCAGTAACAGGCCTGATAAAAAATAACGAGCAACATTATTTTCAGGCATCGCAACCAGTAATTGAAAAATTCCGGCAATGGCAAAAAATACCACAAAATGCGTGGCATGGGCAGCGCTTCCCAATACTGCCGGACTCATTGAAATCAAGGCATAGGTTGTGGCTGCGATGAGCGCCACGGTATTATCCAGGTATCTCCTGATGGCAATGAACAACAAAACAATCGTT
>JBGAWA010000132.1:0-8390 GCA_044227805.1 Chitinophagales bacterium
TTTGTGCTCCAAACAAAAAGACAGTCAGCAAAAGGAGGAACGTTTTCATAGTAAAAATTTGATTTATTAATAAGGCAAAAATAAGCTAAATCGCGCCTCATTCAACCATTGCATCTACTTCAAATCAGGAGTACATGAATATCTTTATGCAAAAATATAGTACCGTGAAAATGGTAGATACGCATTGCCACCTTTACCTTCCGGAATTTGATGCTGACCGCGATGCCATGCTGCAAAGAGCATTGGACAAAAATGTTGATACGTTCTTTCTTCCAAATGTAGATGCAGCAACTATAGAGCGACTCTTAAGCCTGTCAGCGGCCTTTCCTTCAACCTGCTTTCCGATGATAGGCCTTCATCCATGTTCGGTAAAGGATAACTGGAAAGAAGAAAATGCCATCATAGAAGAATACCTGTTTGGTACACCGTCATTAAAATTTTATGGCATTGGTGAAACGGGCCTTGACTACTATTGGTCAAAAGACTTCGTTACACAACAAAAAGAGAATTTCCAGCTCCATATTAACTGGGCTAAAGAATTATCATTGCCAGTTATTATTCACAGTCGCAACTCAACGGATGATTGCATTGACCTGATTCGCAAAAACAAATCGGATAGTCTCCGCGGTATCTTTCATTGTTTCTCGGGTGATATAGACCAGGCCCGGCAAATAACAGGGCTTGGGTTTTACCTCGGAATAGGTGGTGTTATCACATTCAAGAATGGAGGTCTTGACCGTGTATTGAACATGATTGACCTCGATCAAGTTGTTCTGGAAACTGATGCGCCATACCTTGCTCCTGTTCCTTACAGGGGAAAGCGGAATGAAAGCAGCTATCTGCCATTGATTGCCGGAAAAATTGCTGCAATCAAACAGGTGTCCTTGGATGAAGTGATCGACATTACCACTTCCAATGCAAAAAAGCTATTTGCGTATTGATTTTGATGGACAACCAAATTTTATGACCTTTGCGTCCCGCTCAAAAAACCTGGAGAGGTGTCCGAGTGGTTGAAGGAGCACGCCTGGAAAGTGTGTATACTCCTAAAGGGTATCGCGGGTTCGAATCCCGCCCTCTCCGCCCCTGCTCGCCGCATCTCTTGTCACCTGCAGGAGTGCTGGCGAGTTGTATTCCCCCTGATTTTTTATTCCCGGCTGCTTATGCAAACTCATGAACAGACCTTTCATTGCCTGCTTTGCGCCGGCAGCGGCAAATGGCATCCGGCTCGAATCCAATAAGTTTGTCATTTGTCCATTCACATGATATAAATCATATAATGCAGTAATGTTCATCATTACTAAAATCTTTCTTTCACCGGTATTTTCGCAAACCAGACACAGCAGTTGTCTTAAAACCGGGTTTTTCAATGCAAAAAAAAAGCCGCCCGGCCACGATGGAGCATTGTTAAGTGTTTGCTCATTTTTATCAGAAAAAAATGTTTCGCAAACCCCAGGCAATTCTACGAAGAGGTTAGACCTGCTGCTTTTTCAAACTGCAGCATGCAGTTCAATTATTTACGGCAAAACCAATTCTTAGTGTAAAAACATCCAAGATGACAAAAACCATCATCGAACCGTTCAGGATCAAAACCGTAGAGCCGATTTCACTTACCACCCAATCGCAGCGGCAGCGATTGTTAAAAAGTGCGCACTATAATCCGTTCCTGCTCCATTCAAAAGATGTCATCATTGATCTTTTGACCGACAGTGGCACTTCCGCTATGAGTATCAACCAGTGGGCGGGCATTATGCTGGGTGACGAATCCTATGCCGGAGCGAGCAGCTGGCTGAAGCTGGAACAAACGATCCATGAATTAACAGGCCTGCCGCATATTCTTCCAACCCACCAGGGAAGAGCGGCAGAAAGGATTCTCTATGGTCAACTGGGAGGCAAAGGAAAAATCTTTATTGCCAACACGCACTTTGATACGACAAGGGCCAATATCGAGTTTACGGGCGCCACAGCCATAGATTGCCTCACACAAGAGGCAAAGGACCTTAATTCTGAATTTCATTTTAAAGGCAACCTGGATACGGATGCGTTGAAAATACTGATCAGGAAACACGGAAGTAAAAACATTGCCGGCATCATACTTACGGTCACCAATAACACCGGCGGAGGCCAGCCCGTTTCGATGAGTAATGCCATAGAGGTGAGAAAGATCTGCGATGAGTATGGGCTGATGCTGGTGCTTGATATGTGCCGAATTGCCGAAAACAGTTACTTCATTCATCATTTTGAAAAAGGCTTCTCTGCCAAATCCTATTTTGAAATCGCTCAGCAAATGTGCCGGCTCGCTGATGCCTGTGTAATGAGTGCCAAAAAAGACGGTTTAGCTAATATGGGCGGCTTTCTCTCCATTAAAGATGATACGGTTGCTGCAGCCTGTACCAACCTGCTCATTATTACGGAAGGTTTTACAACATATGGCGGATTATCAGGCCGTGATATGGAAGCCATCGCAGTGGGCCTGAAAGAAGTTTTTGAGCCCGGATATCTTAAGTACAGAATTGAAAGCACTAAATACCTCGGCAATCATTTATATGAAAAGGGAATCCCGCTCATGCATCCAATCGGCGGTCACGCTGTATATATTGATGCCAGAGAGTTTTACCATCACCTGCCAGTGGAGCAATATCCCGGGCAGGCACTGGTGTGTGAACTTTATCTGGCGGGAGGAATTCGATGCGTAGAAATCGGAAGTGTAATGTTTGGTAAATATGATGCGAAAGGGAAACTGATCCCTGCTGCTCAGGAGCTGGTGCGGCTGGCAATTCCACGAAGAGTTTACACCCAAAGTCATATTGACTATGTTATTGAAGTTTTTGATGAAGTGTATAAAAACAGGAGTCGTGCCAGGGGACTCCGCATTACCTATGAGCCGAAGTTTCTAAGGCATTTCACGGCACGTTTTGAAAGAATGTGAGAAACAATTTTATAGAAGCGGGCCACTATCATCCTGTTCTACCAGCAGGAAAACCGGTGAGTTTTCAATGGCAGACAATTGACAAAATGTGCGTGGAAATCTAAATTTCAGCAAACCGGAACTTTGGATTTATTTTCGCCTTCCGTAAAAATGAATCTCATGAAAAAGTTTGTGTCTGTCTTGTTCTTCGTATGTTTTGTTATCAGTGTCTCTTCCGGCCAGGACATCATTAAAGGAGTTACCAATTCGGTATCGCTCGTTAAAAAAAGCGCCAAGCTGCCGGCTATAAAGAATAAGGATGGGTCCACTATTGTCCTCTCTTACAAAGAGCCGGATGGCTTAAAAGTGATGATGGGCAAGAACGGAAAAAATTTTCCGTTTTGCGATCCTTATCCCAATGCATTGATGGTGCAGGTTGCGGAAGCAGATATAGATAATGATGGCAAACCGGAAATACTCGTGGGAGCACGCACCTCAACCGAATCGGTGGAAATAAAAATTTCTAAGAAACCAGAGTTTGAAACACTGTATAAAATATGGTCATCGTTCACCGGCGTTCAGTCGTTTGAATTTCCCGGCGATGGCACTGTGAAACTATATGATATGAATGGCAAGTTCGGTTTGTTTAAAATAAATCCTGAAGGAAAACTGATAGCGCTATAGACCGCTGCCGATCCTATTAACGCTTTATATTTTACGCTTCAAGAAGGTGATCTGTCACGTAGCAGTGTACCACCGTTGATCAACTTACTGACTATTCAGTCAGGAAATCCACAACCACTGTTTCTGGCAGGAATGATTGATAATCATTGCCCGGCGGCAACCGGAATTATTTGATATTTTCGCCCACGGAGAGATGCCAGAGTGGTTGAATGGGACGGTCTCGAAAACCGTTTACCGACATGTCGGTACGAGGGTTCGAATCCCTCTCTCTCCGCATTATCTGGTTAGTAGGAATTATCATCATTCTCTCACTATCATGTGTTGTCCGGCAGGTAAACAATGAAATCGTCCCGCGCAAAAATCCCTCAACTGCCTTTATTACATCGCAACAAGCAGGTGAATTTTTTATGTAAGACAATGCAGCAGATAGAAGAGGATGAAAACGATCAGCTTCAACTGCCGCACCGGCACGATTACTACACAATTATCTGGATTGAAAAAGCGAGCGGTACGCATCATATTGATTTCAAGTCGTATCCGGTACACAGTCAAACCATTTATTTTATCGGGCCCGAACAGGTACATCTCCTGCAATTAAACCAAAAACCTAAAGGAAGGGTGCTTCTATTCACGGTTGATTTCCTGGAAGTTAATGGCATTCCACTGCAGTTTTTATCCGGCCTTGGGTTATTTTTCGCCTGTGATGAATTCACACCGATCAGGCTGAAGAAGGCACAGGTTACGGAAATGCAAACCTATGCCGATTACATCTTCCGTGAATTTGAAAACGATCAGTACCTTAAACAGGAAACAATAGCTGCCTGGCTAAAATTATTTTTGATTGCCTGCAAACGTATAAAGGCGGAAATAACTGATAAAAATGCCCTGCCTCCAACTAGCAGTTCAAAAACGGTGAGGGAATTTAAGAGCCTGCTGGAGAAAAAGTTTGCACAGCACCACAAAGTGAGTTACTATGCCGGTGAGTTACACCTGTCGGCGAATTATCTCAACGAAATCATCCGGGAAGAAACCGGTCAATCTGCCAAAGACCTTATTCAAAACCGTATTATACTCGAAGCAAAACGGCTGGCTACCTATTCAGCAAATTCGATGAAAGAAACGGCCTTTCAGCTGGGTTTCGATGATCCGTCTCATTTCAGCAAGTTCTTCCGTAATTGCACCCATACCGGTTATAGCCATTTCAGCCGGCAAATCCGTAAAATATACCTGTAAGACAATGTTTTTTACGTGTACGGTTACCCTTTACCGGCCGATCTTTGCCCAATAAAATTCATTTAATCAAATCAGAGAAATCATGGCAACCATCATTTTTCATGAAGCCGGCACACGCGGCCATGCCAACCACGGATGGCTCGATTCACATCATACCTTCAGCTTTGCAAACTATCATAATGCAGCGCGTATGCACTTTGGTGCGCTTCGAGTACTGAATGATGATATAGTACAGGGTGGGATGGGATTCGGAAAACATCCGCACGACAATATGGAGATTGTATCCATACCACTGAAGGGTGCCCTCGAACACCGCGATACTACGGGGCGCCATGCCGTTATCCAAACTGGCGATGTGCAAATCATGAGTGCGGGCTCGGGAATTTCTCATTCAGAAATGAATGCATCAAAATCGGAAGATGTGAACTTCTTGCAGATTTGGGTGTTTCCTAAAATCCGGAACATCACTCCGCGGTACGAGCAAAAGACTTTCAACGCGGCAGACAGGATCAATAAATGGCAGATGGTGGTTTCGCCCGAGGCAGGTTCAGGAGCCTTGTGGATCAATCAGGATGCATGGTTTATGCTGGGCGATTGGGAGAAAGGATTGGAAACAACCTACAGTGTGCACCAAAAAGGTAATGGGGTGTATGCATTCATCATAAGCGGCGAAGCTTCGGTGAACGGGCAACAACTAAACAGGCGTGACGGAGCCGGCATTTTGAGTGAGGAAGAAATCGTGATAAAGGCGAAAGACAACGCACAAATACTGTTGATAGAAGTGCCCATGGAATTTAAGTTATTAAAGGTTTGCTTCATTTTTCTCAAAAGAAAAAATGATTAATAAACACTCCGCAGAGTTATATCGAGATAGTACCCGCTGTTGTTTTGAACTGCCTAATGCGGGTTGAATTCTTACGACAAGCTGGAATTAACAGAATTTTCAATTAAACTATAAAACCAAAAACAACGCAAAACATGAAGACAGTAAAATGGACCCTGGATGCTGCACATTCACAGTTGCAGTTTAAAGTAAGACACATGATGCTTACCACTGTGACCGGTGAATTCAAAAAATTTGACATACAGGTAGAAACCGAAGGCGATGACTTCGGAAGCGCGAAAATTAATGTCACAGCAGATATTGATTCCATCAGTTCAGGTTCGGAACAACGCGACGTGCATCTTAAATCGGATGATTTCTTTAATGCTGAAAAGTTCCCACAAATGACCTTCAAAGGACAATCACTGATGCATGTTGGTGATGATCACTGGATATTACATGGAGATCTCACCATCCGGGATATCACAAAGCAAGTTTCATTTGATGTGCTCTACATGGGTATGATTGATGATCCATGGGGAAATAAGAAGGTAGGCTTTGAAGTGAATGGAAAAGTACAGCGCAAAGAATTTGGACTGTTATGGAATGTGGTAACGGAAGCCGGTGGAGTGGTGGCAAGTGATGATGTACGCATTCATGGGAATGTACAATTCATCATGTCGAAAGACGCTTAAGGATTGTTCTTCTCACCTGAAATTTTTAAACCGGGTTTTTCCACAGGAAAACCCGGTTTCGCGACGAATTGGCGCTACTATGGGGTTGCGCATTTTTACAAGAGAAGAAAATGTATGTCAAACCCTTAGCAGTTCCTCGTCGGGTTAAACCGCTGCTCTTTTGAAAAGCAAGATGCGGATAATTAACCGACTATTCAATACCCGCTCGTTTTATGACCGGAGTTCATCATTTGCTGTTGAATTTCGAGGTCCTTTTTCTTATGTCCTCGTCTCAGGCGGTTGGCTTTCTGATCAGTTTCCGCCTGGTTGATAATACCCGGCAATGGCGGATTTTTGGAATAGGTATCCTGCCGGGAACGAGGTTATCAAAATCTCTCAACTTCGTATCCAGCACCTTCTGCGCCGCTGTAATCTGAATTCCTACGGCTGCCACGGTCACATCACGCAATTTTTCGTACTATTTCTTCGGCATGGAGACTTGTCGGCTGTGGTTGAAGTGACAAACGCTCCACCCAAATCAAAGAAAACCTTTCAGATCCACACCACCTGCTTTCTGTTCAACTTGCGCATAAACATCCACCAGGTTATTGCCAAACGCTTTAATCTCGGTATTGTCGAAGAATACTCTTCCTGGCATCTCCTTTTACATTGTAGTTTTTCATATACTTCAACAGGTCACGCTCCACATCTTCTTTGATGCGCTAGATATAAACTTAAACACCTGTTCACCTAAGCGCCATCCTTTCTTGATTCTTTTACCTCAATCATAATTTTTTTTTTAATTGAACGGGAGCCGCTGCACTAGTTCCTGCGCCAAGGTGACCTTTGCTGTCATCAGTAAGGTTATAATGGGAATAAAAAGATTTTTCATACATATGCAGTTTTAGTTTATCTATCAATTTCAGCTGGCTGACCTATGGCCAAATTTATTGGTCATCATGTTCACGGCCGAATACTTTTCCGTCCCGCCACGCCCTGTCCATGGCTTCCAACTCCTGCTGTTCATCAGGCGATACTGGTACATCCTTCAGGTCGTTTAAATTTGGTTTTCCGGCATTTATCCAGGCTGTGTACCAGAAACTCCCCACAGCCAGAATCGTACTCTATTTTACGTTCCTGCATTTATCAGCTTTGCTGGTGTTGCCGTAAATTCCTTTGAATAGTACGCACTGTTTCTTTGTTCAAATGCGTATTTCAGGATCTGCATTGAACTGCGCCGACAATTCCTTCTCCATGGACAGCACTGAATCTACTTGCAGGCTGCTGGTAAGCACTACCTTCCACATGTACTCTGAGGGTGACTGTATATATTCAGCTTTCCCAACTAAGTAATCATAGTCATCACCAAATAGCTCAGGAATACGCGATTCCCAGAATCCATGAATGCCCGTCTGATTGGTGAGCTGTCCGTTATAGTTATGCGTACAATGCAATGGCACATGTGCATCGGCGATGTAGTGGCCAATGTCCGCTGAGTATTGAAGTATTCTGTATTTATCCTTTTCCTTAAATGCTTCAGTCAACCGGCTTAGCATCAAAGGGACATACCAGGGAACGATGCCATGCATGGTTAATGAGTCTTCGCCATATTTGGTTACAGCGTCATTCCAGCGGCGGGGCAAACTGTCATATGGATATACTCCATACCTGTCAAGGTCAATATAGTGCCTCGGAGCTTCCGCCGGATTGCTGTACCGCCGCTTATCAGGATCCACTGCATGTGCAGTGATATATTCAATATTGGCTTTGTAAAGCGATAACATCTGCGGTGGAAGTGTAAACACAGCGATACGGTTAATTCGCTGATGACCCCAGAATCCCCAAGAGAATACAGCTGAACCTGCCAATACTAGCACAGCGAAAATAACTATTGCAATCAGTAGAAATTTGCGCACTGACTTATCTGGTTTTTTACAAGTTATGATATCCATCAGGCTAATTCATACTCACCTTGCAAGCGATAATACAACCTTATTGTCAAAAATAAATCAATCCGTTGGATTCATCCTTCAGTATTTCACCTATTGTTATTTTTTGCCACTATCTAGTC
>JBGAWA010000010.1:0-58729 GCA_044227805.1 Chitinophagales bacterium
ATAAAACCAGATGGCAACATATAAGTGGCGTTCGCGCCTGCGTATCATGGTGCCGAACATATTAATTGCGAATATTACCCAAACCAGCGCAATCAGGATATCAATGGGCCATTCGAGTTCAGCATATTCCTTACTGGTGGTGTAGCCGAGCGGAAGTGATACTGCGGCGAGAACAATAATAAGTTGCCAGCCCCAGAAATGCAACTGGCTCAGCAAGTCGCTGAACATGCGGGCCTTCAGCAGCCGTTGCAAAGAGTAATAAACACCCATGAAGATACCATTGCCTACAAAAGCAAAGATGACGGCATTGGTGTGTAGCGGCCTGATGCGGCTGAAGGTGATCCAGGGTAAGCCACCATTGAGCCAGGGAAAGGGCAGTTCAAAAGCGGCCAGCAGTCCTACCAGCATTCCTACAGCGCCCCAGAGGACCGTGGCAATTAAAAATTTACGAACAATTTTATTGTCGTAATCAAAGCGCTCCATTTGGACAGGTTGGTTCACGGGTGAAACGATTTTTGGGTGGAAGAATAATTTTATGGTTTGTGTTCTTCTTTTATGGCAACAGCTTGATCGGATGGGTGCTCCTTCTTCAACTCATTTTCAAACAGCATGCGTACAGATGGCGTGTAAGTATCATCATATTGTCCATTTTTGACAGACCAGAGAAAACTCAGCAGGAATCCGATCGCTACTATTAAACTGCAAGAAATGAGAAGGATGAGGGCGGTCATAAAGTGGGCATAAAACTATTTTTGTAAGTAAGCTGGCTGCATGATAAATGTCAAATGAAAACATGACATTTATCAGTAAAATTTGTCAGCGATATACAAATAGAACAATTTAATAAGAAAATACAGTTGAATATTAATTGAACCCGGATTTTTCAGTGGAAAAATCCCGCTTCGCTGCGACTTAGAGCTGCTTAGGGTTTGCTCAATTTGTCAAGAAAAGAAAATGTTTCACAAACCCTAAGCAGCTCTACGTCGGGGTTAAACCCGTTGCCGCTTTGAACTGCAAAATGTGGGTTGAAATTAGTAACACCCTTCTGTTCAGACGGTGATAGCTTTTTCAGCGTATAAACGGGTTGCTCTTTTTGCCGCACGACCTTGCAACCGGGAACATGGTTTCTTTGAAAAAGCAACTCTATAGACCGAGCTGGTTTGCTCTCCATTTGGTAGCCAGGGTGGTTATAAGAATAACACTGATCGAACTGAGCGGCATCAGTATCGCTGCTACCATGGGTGACAGTTCGCCCCGGACGGCAAAGGAAATCCCCACCAGATTATACACTAAAGATATTCCGAAAGTAAGCCAGATGATGCGTATTGATGACTTGCACAGCTGGATAAAGGAGGGAAGCTTGACAAATTCGCTGCCTTTGAGAATTGCATCGCAGGCAGGAGAAAACTGTATAAGATCATCGCTGACAGCGATTCCCACATTGCTTTGCCGGAGAGCGCCGGCATCATTCAATCCGTCACCAATCATCATCACCTTTTTATTTTGTTGTTGCAGGCGATCTATATAGGCCAGTTTCTCTGCCGGTGTTTGTTGAAAGTGCAGGTGGTCTTTCCTGGGGAAAACAGATTCCATGCTCGCCCTATCACCGTCACGGTCTCCACTGAGCAGAAAAAGTTGAAAATTCTCCTGCAAATGGGTAACCAGCTGCGCCAATCCATCCCGAAGGGATCCTGCAATGCGAATACTTCCTGCCAGTTTATCATCAAAGGAAATATAAACACGGCTATCATTTTCAATAGCGTCTTGAGAAAACAAGGGTGATGCAGCAGCGAAATGCGCTGAACCTACCTTCACCATTGTACCGTCAACCTCGCCGGTAATGCCGGCACCGGGAGTTTCCATAAAGCGGTTAACTCTAAAAGGCGTATATCCGGACAGCCAGTCTGTAATTTTTTTGTGCCGTGAGGCTTTTGATCATCCGCCATTCATATTCCCCAAGCGGCTTTCCCTCATAACGGAGTGGTTCGGTTTGCTGAACAGTGATGGTACCTGTTTTGTCGAAGACAATTGTGTCGGTTCCGGCAATCGTTTCCACCACGGCGGCATTTTTTAAATAGAAATTATTTCTTCCGAGCATGCGGATGATATTCCCGAAAGTAAAGGGAACCGTGATAGCCAGTGCGCAGGGGCAGGCAATAATCAGTATGGAGGTGCAGGCCATTACAGCGCGATGAACGTCTTTCGGAAACCAATACAATGCCGTGAACAACGCTATCAACAAAATCACAAGGGTAAAGTACTTGCTGATTTTATCGGAGAGCGATGACAGGGAAGCCTGTTTGTTTTTTTGAAAGCTTTGGTGATTCCATAGCTGGGTCAGGTAGCTTTGCTGTACTGTTTTTTTAACCAGTAATTCAATGGCACCGCCTTTTTGCCTGGCGCCGGCATAAATCAAATCACCGGTTTGTTTTTTAACAGGTGATGCTTCCCCTGTCACAAAGCTGTAATCTATACAGGCATCATCACTCAGGAGCACTGCGTCAGCAGGGATCAGCTCTTCGCTGTGAATAACGATTTTATCTCCCGGGCTGACATTTGATATCGGTGTTGAAATTTCCATCCCGTTTTTTTTCACGGTTGTGGCTATCGGGAAATACGAAGTATAGTCTCGTTCAAACGAAAGATTTCTATAGGTCAGTTCCTGGAAATATCGGCCTGTCAGCAGAAAGAAGACCAATCCTGTCATGGAATCAAAATAGCCGGCACCGGTTGCAGAAACAATTTCATAAGTGCTGCGGAAAAGCATTGCCAGCAGCCCCAGCGCAATGGGCAAATCAATGCTGAAATATTTCCTGCGGGCAGATTTCCAGCTATTCACGAAGTAGTCGCCGGCGCTATAAAAAAAGACCGGAAGTGCAAGCACCAGATTCAGGTAGTTGAAAAAATGACGGAGTGCAGGTTCGATATCGGTGACTCCCGTTAAATACTCGGGGAAACTCAGCATCATAATATTGCCAAAACAAAAACCGGCCACGCCTATTTTATAGAGCAAGGCACGATTGACAATGACAGGTTTCTTTTTTTCCAGATCGCTGAACCGGAGGTCCGGTTCATAGCCGATATCTGCCAGTATTTCCACCACCTGCCTTACTGAAATCCTGTTTTTGTTAAATGTTATGGATGCTTCTTTCTTCAGAAAGTCAGTATGAACATGAATGATTCCAGGATGGATGGTATGCAGATTTTCCAAGAGCCAGATACAGGAAGTACAATGTATCTGAGGAAGCGAGAAGGTGACGGATGCACGGTCGCGCTCAGAAAAAGTGAGCAGTCGGCCCGCAGCGGTTTCATCATCCAGCCATGCGAACCGTTGGTTCTGCGTAGATGATGGTTTATGGCCGGGATGCCGGTCTAACTGATAATAGGTGCAAAGTTTATTCTCGCTGAGCAGCTCATATACCAGCTTGCAACCTTCACAACAAAATATTTTATCGCCATGGCTGATATCTTCATCCTTGCAGATGTCTCCACAGTGATAGCAAAGCAGGCTTGGTGTAGTAACCGGGTTAAGCAAGGGTTCAGTGTTTGATGCAAACATGCAAAAGAGTGCAACAATCAAAAGATGACTTTTGTCATTTGCCTGAAATGGATTCCGTTTTCAAGCCTTCATAATTCAGCACCACTACTTTCTTTTGTGCCACTTGAAGGTATTTCTTTTTACTGAATTCTTCAAGTACTCGGTAAAGATGGCTCTCAGAGATACGGGCCATATCAGCGAGATCGCTGACTTCCATGCTATATCCGGAAGTTGCGCCGAGACCGTTAGGGTGCGCCCTGTTGTTTTCAACGATGATTGCCGCAATATTCGCTTGCACTGTTTGGTTTTGCAACTGATTATGCCGGTCTTCAAGCCGGCTGATTTCCTTCTGCATCATTTTCATCAACTGCAATGCAAAGGAAGTGTCGTTCCTGATGGCCTTTTTAAAGTCCTGTTTGCGGATACAACAGAAGACGGCTGGTTCAATCGTCGTCAGCGAATAAGAAAAAGAAGCGCGGTTAATAAAAATCTCCAACCCGAAAACCTGTCCCGGCCCCGATATGGAAACGGTGAATTCTTTTTTGTTAGTGATTCTCGTTATCCTGCCGGTGCCTTTTAGCTGACAATATATTTCAGTAATAGGATCCATCTCATGAAACACCACTCGGTTACTTTGATAAGTATAGTATGATTTATCGTGAAAATAATCAAGGATAACTGCTGCATCGCCTGTTGCCGGTATTATGGCGGGAGCTGCTTCATGCGCTTTCATTGGTTGCCGCTGATTCATAGAAAAGTGCTGTTGCATGACGTAAAATTACCGGTGTGATGGATGGTTAAAAAATGATTACCGTCAATTTTCAGAGAAAGCAATGGCTTCCCTGGCATACGGACGCCGGGCGTTAACCCGGATTTTCCAACAGTAAAATTCCGTTTCACCACAACGTAGATCTGCTAAAGACGGTCTCATTTTTATCCGAAAAAATTGTTTCACAAATCCTAAGCAGTTCTGTGAAAGAGAGAATCCTGTTCCTGTTTCAGCTTCAAAACAAAATGTTAATCATCTAAAGCTGCAGCATGAAGCAGGGCTTCCATATCCAGAATCATTATTTTTTTTCCTTTCAACTCAATAATATGATGCACCCTGAATTCGGAAAGTATGCGGATCAGCGTTTCGGTTGCCGTGCCGGTAATATTTGCAAGGTCTTCGCGAGGAAGTGTGACAGATAGTGTGGCATGATCATCTTCAAGGCCGTAAGTTTCCTTCAGGAGCAACAGTGTTTCTGCCACCCTTTCCCGCACCGGCTTCTGAGAAAGGGTCGCCACTTTATTCTCCGCCATCTTTAAATCATGCGACAGCAGTTGCATAACCTGCAGCAACAGATCCTCGTTTTTATGGAGCAACCCGAAGAAAAAACTCCTGGGAATGAAGCACAAAGTAGATTCGACCAGTGTTTCCGCAGAGGCTATGTAATTCTCTCCGCTGATTAATGACTGATAACCCAATACATCTCCTTCTTTGGCGAGCCGGATGATCTGTTCCTTGCCATTAAACCCGCTCTTATATACTTTGACTTTTCCGTTATAGATACAATATAATCCCAACGGACGGGTGCCTTCCTGAAATATCTTCTGGTTTCTTTCATAATAGCTGAGCCCTTTCTCAAAATCAATCTCCAGTAACTCCTTATTCTTAAGCGCGCAAAAGATGGAATCGCCGCGTGAAGCGCATTGAGTGCAGGATGGTGAAACGGGATCCGTATTTAAAGAATGCTTCTTTACCATATGATGCAATAGCCGCAGGTAACGGTTGAATTACTTTACCCGGGAACTCATCCTGCAAAGGGACGTAATCCTTTCAGTTCATGCAACTTGAGGAATATGATTTAGATTAGGTCATAACATGATTTATATCATAAAATGGTATTTTTCGGGAATTCACTTTTGTAACCCATCAACAGACATCCCATGAAAAATTACCTTTTCGCAATTGCAGTAGTGGCCTTTGCCCTTTCCTGCTCCAACAGTGAGCAGAACAATACCGGAAGTAATGAATCGGAAGAAACCTACCAACCTGCCAAGGAGGCAACGGAACATCCGGAGATGCAGGATGAAGCCGAAAACAAAAGAGGTATTGGCAAGTTTACAAGTGTTAATCTTCCCGCCACGCTTGATGTGCAAATGGCTACTGCCGGCAAAGCCGTGTATGAAATGAAATGTTACAGTTGCCACAAACTCACTGATGAACGACTTGTAGGACCGGGTTGGAAAGGTGTTACCCAAAGAAGGGCCCCGGAATGGATCATGAATTTTTCCACCAATACCGATGAAATGCTCAACAAGGACGCACAGGCACAGGCAATGCTTGAAACATGCCTTATCAGGATGCCCAATCAGAATCTGAATGATGAGGATGCGCGAAAGGTGCTTGAATTCATGCGCCAGAATGATGGCATTAAATAATATCAATTCACTTCAATCCTTACTATAAATCAATTCACATGAAAACTTCCATGAAATACCTGCTCGTGATTACAGCAGTAATTGCCATGGCTTTTATACTGAAGTCATGCAAAACCAAGAATGCCGCTCAGGCGGTATCGGGAGATGCCGCACAACAGGCGTACGTTGCTCCCGGAAAATATGATGAGTTTTACAACTTTGTTTCCGGCGGCTTTAACGGGCAAATGGGTGTATATGGATTGCCATCGGGCAGGCTGCTTCGCATCATTCCGGTATTCACGCAATCGGCTGAAAGCGGATATGGTTTTAATGAGAATACAACGCCGATGCTGAATACCTCTCATGGTTTTGTACCCTGGGATGATTTGCATCATACCGAATTATCGCAGACGAATGGTGAAATTGACGGCAGATGGGTTTTTGGTAACGGAAACAATACTCCACGCATTGCGCGCATCAGCCTTTCCACCTTCCGTACCGATGAGATCATTGAAATTCCCAATAGCGCAGGCAATCACTCATCTCCCTTCATAACCGAAAACACCGAATATGTGGTGGCAGGAACGAGGTTCAGTGTTCCCCTTGGAGATAACCGTGATGTTCCCATCAATACCTATAAAAAGAACTTTCGCGGCACCGTTAGTTTTATCAGTGTTGATAAAGAAACCGGTAACATGAAAATTGCCTTTCAGTTGTTACTGCCGGGAGTGAATTTTGATCTGAGCCATGCAGGCAAAGGCCCTTCACACGGATGGTTTTTCTTTTCCTGTTACAACACAGAGCAGGCGAATACTTTGCTGGAGGTGAATGCTTCACAGAAGGACAAAGATTTTATCATGGCCGTGAACTGGAAGAAGGCGGAAGAGTATGTGAAGGCGGGAAAAGGAAAGGTTGAAAAAGCGCAGTATGCCCACAATGTGTACAGCGACAAAACGCATATGGCAACTTCAACCATAGAAAACGAAGTGACGGTGCTGGATCCTACCGGTCTTGAGGGTATTGTATATTTTATTCCTTGCCCGAAATCGCCGCATGGATGTGATGTGGATCCCACTGGTGAATACATAGTTGGCAGCGGAAAGCTGGCGGCCCTCATTCCCGTATTTTCCTTCACGAAAATGATGGATGCTATTTCGAAAAAGGATTACATCGGCAAGTACGACAGTATACCGGTATTAAAATATGAATCCGTGTTATATGGCGAAGTGAAGAAGCCCGGCCTGGGCCCGCTGCATACGGAGTTTGATGGGAAAGGCAATGCCTATACATCGTTCTTTGTGTCTTCGGAAATAGTAAAATGGAATATCAAGGATCTGACTGTTATTGACAGGGCGCCAACCTATTATTCCATCGGGCATCTCTGCATTCCAGGGGGCGATTCACGAAAACCCAATGCTAAATATGTAATTGCGTATAATAAAATTACCAAGGACCGTTACCTGCCTACAGGGCCCGAACTGGCACAAAGCGCGCAGTTGTTTGATATCAGTGGTGACAAGATGAAACTGATTCTTGATTTTCCAACGGTAGGTGAGCCACACTATGCACAGGCTGTAGCAGCGGATGTGATTACCAAGAATACCCTTAAGTTTTTCAAAATTGAAGAGAACCAAAATCCTTATGTTGCAAAAGGCGAGAAGGAAGCAAGGGTTGAGCGCAAGGGGAACAGGGTGGATGTTTATATGACCTCTATACGTTCTCATTTTGTTCCTGACAATATCGAAGGAGTGAAGCTGGGCGATGTGGTGTACTTCCATGTGACCAATCTGGAGCAAGACTGGGATGTGCCGCATGGCTTCGCAATCAAAGGAGCCAATGCCGCGGAGATCCTTATCATGCCGGGCGAAACGCAGACTTTGAAATTTACGCCGGACCGGGTGGGTGTGGTGCCATTCTACTGTACCGACTTTTGCAGTGCTTTGCACCAGGAGATGCAGGGATACCTGAGAGTATCTCCGGCATCAAGCAACCTGCCCTTAAGTTTCAGTACGGGAATGACTGAAATGGCTCCCAATCCTTAATAGAAGAGATTAGGTTAGTTGCAGGAGCAGCGACCTTATAAGCGCTGCTCCTTTTATTAAAACACGATGTAATCAAACAATACTGTTGCGTCAACGTGTTTTCATGCGTTTAAAACCGGCTTTATGAATCATAAGTTATCAGGCATGATCAAAATCATCGTGTTTATTTCCAGTATCGCAATGGCTACGGTTCTTTTTCTTCCTATCTGGAAAATTTCGCTTATTGCACCACAATACCCGGAAGGGTTGACCATGAAAATCTGGGCTTCCAAACTTACCGGCAGTGTAGACATCATCAACGGGCTTAATCATTATATTGGCATGAAGACGCTGCATGAGGAGGATTTTATCGAATTTAAAATTTTACCGTACCTGATAATTGGTTATGCATTGCTCGGGTTGTTAGTCTTGTTACTTAACCGAAAGGTATATCTGCGAATGTATGCGGTGCTGTTTGTAATCATTGCCGCTTCTTCACTGACGGACTTTTATATCTGGGAATACACTTACGGGCACAACCTGGATCCCACGGCACCGATACAGGTTCCGGGCATGGCCTATCAGCCCCCGCTGATCGGATATAAACAGTTGCTGAATTTCAATGCGTTTTCGTTTCCGGATGTTGGAGGGTTTATTTTTGCGATCTGTGGCGTATTGATTATCGGGGCCGCTCTATGGGATTTTTGGCAGGGCAGAAAAATGGCGAAGAAAATAAGCAAGCTTCCCGTGCCGATTTTGATTGCATCGCTTGGATTCATTTCCCTTTCACTGAATGGCTGCAGCCAGACGCCACAACCGATCAAATACGGATCAGACCTTTGTGATAATTGCAGGATGACTATTGTAGATGCAAAATATGCGGGCGAGCTGATCACAGAAAAAGGAAAGGTGCTCCGATTTGACGATCTGCATTGCGTAGTAGCCTATATGCAATCCGATGCACTGCACCATCAAAAAATTACCGGCGTTTATATCACAGATTTTTCAGGAAGGCACAATTTTGTTAATGTTGAGCAGGCTTTTTTCCTCTCGAGCAATAAATTGCAATCGCCCATGAATGGCAATGTGGCAACTTTTTCAGTGATGGACAGCTTGCTAAAAGCACAACAGCATTACGGGGGCGAAATCAAAACCTGGCAAACGCTATCGGGCCGTTAAGCTAATCACCGGGTAAATTATCTGCATGATCGCGACAATACGATTCGTTTTTTTTTACACCCTCTTTATCAGTGTGAATTTACCGGCTGCCACTTTGCACGTGAGCAACGGCGGAAAGCTGAACTCCATACAGACAGCGTTGCAACAGTCAGGTGCAGGCGACACCATTATCATCGCCGGCGGCACCTATCGTGAAAAAAACCTCGTGATCGCAAAGGCGGTAGTGCTGCTCGGCCGTGACAGGCCGGTGCTGGATGGAGAAGACCGGTTTGAAATAATTTCCGTTAAATCGGCTAATGTGGTGATTGATGGTTTCCATTTCACGCGTTCGGGGTATTCAGATATTACCGAACTGGCAGCAATAAAAGTGTATTATGTAAGCCATGTGACGATCACCCATAATTTTTTTGATGATACCTATTTTGGTGTTTACTGCCTTCATGCCGGTAACAGCCTTATTATGGATAATACATTCAAGGCAAACGCGGTGGAAGAAATGAAATCAGGGAATGGCATACACTGCTGGCAATGCGACAGCATGACCATTTCGGGCAATACCATAACCGGTCACCGCGACGGAATTTATTTTGAGTTCGTAACTAATTCGGCGATCACCAATAACCAAAGCATAAGGAATGTGCGCTATGGATTACATTTCATGTTTTCTCATGGCAACCGGTTCGATCATAATATTTTTTCCGGAAATGGCTCCGGCTGTGCTGTCATGTTTTCGAATAATGTGATCATGACAAACAATACATTTTCTGAAAACTGGGGCAGTGCCTCTTATGGAATCCTGATGAAAGAAATATCCGACAGCTATGTAAATGGCAATCTGTTTTCGCAGAATACTTCCGGCATTTACATGGAAGGCACCAATCGTATAGCCGTGCTAAACAATTCTTTTGTGAAAAACGGAACCGCCATGCGCATGCAGGCTAATTGCAATGGCAATTCCATCCGTTCCAATAATTTTATGGCCAATACATTTGATGTGGCCACAAACGGGTCGTTGGTGCTCAACACACTGACCGGGAATTATTGGGATAAGTATGCGGGGTATGATCTTGACCGCAATGGTATTGGCGATGTTCCCTATCACCCGATCAGTTTATACAGCATGCTTACGGAACAAGTGCCGGAAGCCATGATGCTGCTGCACAGTTTTATGGTTACCCTGCTGGATAACGTAGAGAAGATCATTCCTACCATTACGCCTGAAAATTTTGTGGATGAAAGACCCGTGATGAAACCACTGGAACTATGATCACTTTGCAAAATCTGACCAAGTCGTTCGGATCACTGAAAGCGCTGGATGGTGTTTCCGTCAGGTGTGAGCGCGGGGAATGTATTGCCCTTATCGGACCGAACGGTTCAGGCAAGACAACACTCATCAAATGCCTGTTGGGCATGGTGGTTCCGGATAGTGGTGAACTGCTTTTTGATGGACATAACATTGCGAACGACTGGAAATACCGGAGAAAGATCGGCTATATGCCACAGAGCGGTCGTTTCCCGGAAAACATGACCATGCACCAGGTATTTATGATGATGAAGGATTTACGAAAGGAAGATGCCGGCTCATTTGATGAAGAACTGATGGATAGCTTTGGGTTGCCGGCGCTCATGGAAAAAAGGATGCGGACATTGTCCGGCGGTACGCGTCAGAAAGTGAGTGCGGCACTGGCTTTCTTGTTTAATCCGGATGTCATGATACTGGATGAGCCAACAGCAGGGCTGGATCCTCTTTCATCGGAATTGCTGAAAGAAAAAATTAGGAAAGAGAAGGAACAGGGTAAGCTGATACTCATCACATCGCATATTCTCAGCGATCTTGATGAGGTGGTCACACAGGTTATCTATCTACAGGACGGCAGGTTAAAATTTCACAAGACGGTTGAGCAGTTAAGGAGCGATACCGATGAAGTAAAGTTGTCAAAAGCCATTGCAGTGGTCATGAGAAACGAATAGCCCGATGCAGAAGATCTTTAAATATGTAGTGATTGACATCATGCGTAACCGCATTATGATTGCCTATACTTTTCTGTTGCTGCTGATATCTTTCAGTGTTTTTAACCTTGAGGATAACCCGGAGAAAGGCCTGCTTTCGCTGCTGTACATCATTCTTATCATCGTTCCGCTCATCAGCATTGTGTTTGCAACCATATATTTTTATAATGCGGCCGAGTTTATTGAATTGCTGCTGGCACAACCTATCCGGAGAACTACCTTGCTCGTGAGCATTTTTTCGGGGCTTTGCTTTTCGCTGCTGCTTTCATTTTTTATTGGCGTGGGAATTCCGGTGCTGGTTTTCAATGAATCGGTAACCGGTGTTTACCTGTTGCTGGCGGGTTGTGCGCTAACCGCCATTTTTGTTTCACTGGCCGTGCTGGCTTCCGTGCTGACCCGCGATAAGGCCAAAGGCATTGGAGTGGCCGTTATGCTGTGGTTTTATTTCGCCCTTATTTATGATGGACTGTTGTTATTTCTCCTGTTCCAGTTCAGCGATTATCCGCTGGAACAGCCCACTATTATTCTCAGCTCGCTTAACCCGATTGATCTTGCAAGAATTGTGATTTTGCTGAAGATGGATATCGCAGCACTTATGGGTTATACGGGAGCGGTGTTTAAAGATTTTTTCGGCAACGGTATTGGAACGTACTATTCCGTATTCATTATGCTGCTATGGATTATTATTCCTTTTGGCATTGCGTTGAGAAAATTCAACCACAAAGACCTTTAAGGATACGAAGTGGCTACCGTCACTGCGGGCCGGCGTAGTGCGGAAGGTGAATCAACCTATAGTATATCCTGCATTTGACCACCTGACTGAATCGCAGGAGAAATTTTCCACGGCGGGCAACATGACGATTGTCATCCTGTGCAGTGATGGAAATCATAATTTCAATTTGCTGACAATTCGACTTTCATCGTTTTCAGGGAAAGTGGCGGTCAGGAATGCCGGAAGTGTGAGTGCCGGAGCTGCAACCGGTCGACGGCTTTCGATCAATCGCCGTTTGATCTTTCCTGAACTGAAGCATGCCGCGTTTATAATAAACCACCGTTATCTTTGCAAATCCGAAAGCATAATACGGCTAACTCTTTGGAGCAGTCAACTACTTTGCAACTCGCACTGCTGGAAACTATTCTTGACGCCACACCCAATTTCATCGGCGTGGTGAAGAGTGATCTATTTGTTATGGCGAATGATGCCGGTGTGGCGATGTTTGAAACCGCCAATGAACAGGAGTTTTTTAACTATTCACCGGCTTTGCTGAAAGCGATTGCTCCCTTATTGGAAACATTGGAGAAGGAGCCGGATCCTTCGAAGCGATGTCAGCAAAGCGCTATCCGTGAATTTACCAGCGCTAAAGGAAACATCTTCTGGGGTGAAGTAAAGATCAGGTATTTTGTCCGTGAGTCTGAGGAAATGTATCTTATCTGTATCACCAACGTGGACCAGTTGGTCCGCAACCGCGAAAGCAGCTGGCGCGAAAAACAGAAATTTGAAGCCTTGTTTAATCATGCTACGGTGGGAGTGGTGGTTGCAGACGCAAAGGGAGAGATAACCATGATCAATTCAATGGCCGAAAAAATATTCGGTTATCCGCAGGAAAAATTAGTCGGCAAGAAAGTAGAGAAGCTGATGCCTGCTGATTACAGGGCGCATCACGTACATCACCGGCATTCGTTTATGAAGGATGCGGCACCCAGGCCGATGGGTGAAGACCGTAACCTTTTTGCGCAAAGAAGTGACGGTACCAAGTTCCCGGTAGAGATCAGCCTGAGCAGTTATACAATTGAAGGAGAGGTGTTTGTTATTGCATTTGTAATTGATATCACGGTCCGCAAACAGAATGAAGATGCCATTAAGATACAACGGGATGAACTGGTAAGATCCGCCAATGAAATAAGACAGCTAAATGTGCAGCTCGAACGCAGGGTGGAAGAGCGTACCCTGGCTTTAAGGGAAACGCTGAGACAGTTGGAACTGAGCCGCGAAGAGCTTCGCCTTGCTTTGGAGAAAGAGCGCGAACTGGGCGATCTCAAATCAAGGTTTGTCGCGATGGCTTCTCATGAATTCAGGACACCACTCAGCACCATCCTGTCATCAGCCTCGCTGATTGAGCGATATGCCCATGCCGAAGAACAGGAGAACAGGACGAAGCATGTTTCGAGAATAAAAGAGAATGTGAGAAACCTGACGGACATACTGGAAGACTTTCTGTCGCTCGGAAAAATTGAAGAAGGAGTGGTGCTTACAAAACCGGAGATGGTTGATGTGCCGGAGTTTTTTGCGGAGATTATCCACGATTTTGACAACCTTAAGAAGAAAGGACAAAAAATAATCTACACGCATGAAGGGGATCATCTGCTGAGCACCGACAAGCATTTGTTGAAGAATATTTTAATCAACCTGCTCTCCAATGCCATTAAGTTTTCGGAAAATGACAGCCTGGTTACCATCATGTCGTCATTAACCCGCGATCAGTTCCGCTTTGCGGTGAAGGATGAAGGCATTGGTATTTCAAAAGAGGACCAGGAACACCTGTTTGACCGGTTTTTCCGTGGCAGAAATGCATCCAACATAAAAGGGACAGGTCTTGGATTGCACATAGTTTCCAAGTACCTTGAATTGCTGAATGGAAAGATAAACTGCCGAAGCCGCCTTAATGAAGGAACTGAATTTATCATCATCTTAAAATTACCGGAACATGAAAACGATCTTGCTCATAGAGGACAATAAGGATGTCCGCGAGAATACGGCGGAGATATTAACGCTTTCCAATTTCAATGTTATCACTGCCGAGAATGGAAAAACCGGTGTGGAGCTGGCGATTCAGGAACATCCTGACCTTATCATCTGCGACATCATGATGCCGGTAATGGATGGTTACAGTGTGCTGCACACACTCAGCAGGCATAAAGACACAGCATCTATCCCGTTTATTTTTCTAACCGCTAAAACCGAGCGTACCGATTTACGAAAAGGCATGGAAATGGGAGCGGATGATTATATCACCAAGCCCTTTGATGATATTGAATTGCTGAATGCCGTGGAGGCTAGGCTGCATAAGGTTGAAGCATTGAAGAAGGATTTTGCCACCAGTATTGAAGGGTTCAATGAATTTATTTCCGCCGCTAAAAAAGTGCAGCAGCTTAACCTGTTGTCGGATGAACATGAGGTGCGTCATTATAAAAAGAAACAACTGGTGTATGAAGCCGGCGGACGGCCAATGAGCATGTTTTTTACGGTAAAGGGAAAACTGAAAAATTTCCGAACGAATGATGATGGCAAAGAACTGATTACCGCCATTTTTAAAGAGGGGGATTATTTTGGATATGCGCCATTGTTTGAAGAAAGAGCGTATGAAGACACCGTGGAAGCGCTGGAGGATTGTGAAGTCATGCTTATTCCGAAAGAGGAATTCTTCGAGCTGGTGAGCAATGATCCGAGTGTATCGGGCAGGTTTATCAAAATGCTGGCGGACAATCTTTCGGAACGGGAAGAGCAGTTGCTGCAGCTCGCGTACAATTCTGTCCGCAAGCGCGTGGCAGACAGTCTGCTTCGTGTGCAGACCAGTTATAAGATGGCTGGACAACAGGGTAACCCGGTATTACATTTCACACGGGAAGACCTTGCCAATGTAGTAGGCACTGCTACAGAATCACTCATCCGCACACTGAGTGAGTTTAAAAGCGAACGGCTGATAGAAATCAAGGATGGGAAAATATCTATCCTTAATGAAGAGAAGCTAAAGAAGATGGTTAACTGATGCTGGCGAAAACAGGGTCCTCACGCTGTTGAAAAATAAGAATTCCTGAAGCGGAGCAGTAAAAGATCTTTTGCTATTCTGTGGTATTGAGGTCACTGTCAAATAGTGAAAAGGATTTACCAAGTCCTTTACTGATCTCATATCCCTCACTGTTCTGAAGGGCAAGCGTCCATTTATCGGTCAGGCTGGTTTCGATCCAAAGTGATCCTGATTTGCGGAATACCTGAGCATTCATACCGAATCGCTTATCAAACTCATCTTCCAGTTCAAATACTGTTTTGTTCTCGTCCAGCACAATTGTTCCGGTGTTGTGTTTCGTTCTGAAAGAACCAATGGACCGGTCTTTGGGCACCATATCTTTCAGTGATGATAATTGATTTTTGGTATGAGCCACAGTAAAGAATTCAATCTTCAGAAAAGGAAAGCAACGGCTGAACTCCTGCTGCAAGTCACTGATCTTCCTTTCATCGTTAATAGACATTTCCATTGCTATTACCTTCGTTTTGACTGTGGTTAAAACATCAAAAGCGTTCGTGGTGCTTTCGGATGATTTCAAGATGCCGACAAAACTAACAACCGGACTTCCGCGGATTTTATGATGAAAATCATGAACATTGTTGAGTTATGTCAGTCCACCGACCTTGTTTTGGGCACTTTTTGGAGAAAATCCGAACCGGGCAGCGAAATGATTTCCCGCATAAGGGAGATGCATGATGATGGCGGAAGCGTGATTTTTCCTGCCGTTTCAAGAGGCAGCATCCGATTCCTGTTGACTTTTCGAATTCACGATATGGCTAATATTCCATTTCCTCAAAATAACGGAGCACGTGGTCTTTCAGGAAATCTTCCTGTTCCGATAAGGTCATTAACGGCAATTTCTTCTTAGCTACCCAGTGCGGCCAGCCGTCCTGGTCCTGCCCTTCAATTTCATAATAGCCGGATTGGCTCAATATGCTGCAGGTGGCAATATGCATGAGGTCTTGCTTTTCTTCCTTACTGAATTTCGGCTTGTATTGGCCAAGTTCCCTGATGCCGATGAGGAAAAGGATGGCATTCAGGTCGGGCGCTTTGCCAAACTGATCTTTAAGCTTCTTGCGCAGCGCCAGCCATTTTTTTTCACGAGCCAGCAACAATTCTTTTTCGTTGTCAGTCATCATTGCGCGTCATTGGCCGTCTGCTGTTCATGATCAAAAGGTTCTTGTTGCTATTGTATGGTATGAATTTCACCGGCATGATAATGGGTTGTAACAGTAATATCATTACAGGTGTTTGCTATTTTATTTCAAAAGAATCACGGTCTTTCAGGAAAGGCAATGCCTCCCTGGTCTTCGCGAGTTGATTCGCCGATAGCGTAGCCGTTCTCACCACTTCATGATTGGATTCGCGAAACAGCACTTCGCCAACCGGATCGATGAGCGAGCTCTCGCCGGTGTATCGGATGTCAGGACCAGAATTTCCTACCCTGTTTACTCCGATTACATAGCACTGATTCTCTATCGCCCTTGCTTCGAGCAGCGTTTTCCATGCATTGATTCTGCGTTCGGGCCAGTTGGCTACATACAGCAACACATCATACGATTCGGTATTCCTGGCCCAAACCGGAAAACGAAGATCATAACAGATCAACGGAAGTATTCTCCAGCCTTTCCATTCAACAAGTATTTTCTGGCTGCCGGCAGTATAGTGCTGATTTTCGTCCCCCAAACCAAACAGGTGTCTTTTGTCATAATAGCTGTTTGTTCCGTCCGGCTGCATCCAAACAAGGCGGTTGAAATATTGATTGCCATCGCTCATCATGAGGCTTCCACACAGCACCGCGTTTTTTACGGAAGCCATGTTGGCCATCCATTTTACTGCTTCTCCATCCATGGATTCGGCGAATTTTTCCGGCTGCATAGAAAATCCCGTGGTGAACATTTCGGGTAAAATGATAAGGTCGGTTGGTTCCCGGATTGCATTGATTTTTTCGGAAAACAGGGTAAGATTCGCCGCGCGATTTTCCCAATGCAATGAGCTTTGGATAATGGAAATATGGAGGTCGGGTTTCATGTGCCGGATTTCAAATATCGTGTAAACAGGATATATCTTTTGCCGAGATTTTCGAGCCGTTGTTTGGCATTCACTTTTTTCTCATCGGCGAGATTGTATAATTCAGGAAGCAGTTTGATCTGTTCGATATGATGACGGATTTTTCGCATATAGGATTCACAATCGTAACCTATGTATTTTTTAAGGAAAGGATTATCTCCGGTCATTTCGAGGTCAATCTTTCCCTTTTTCATTTTCTTGAAATCAAAACCATCATCAATGGCTTTGGCAAGCTGATCAATCTTCAGTTTCTCGATCACCTTTTCAACAGGCACCTCTTTTTGAAGGTAGTGATCGAAGATCAGATCAATATTGAATTCAATCTCGGATAAGATCCTGTTTTTAACGCCGCGCGTCTTCGACTTTTCGTCCTGCACGTCTTTTACCAGCCCACGGGAATCTTTGGCAAATCCAAAAAGGTCCCTGATAAATTCAATCATGTTATTGGTTCTGTATTGCTAAAAATAAAATAATAAACCCACATTTTGCATTTCCAGACAGAAACGGGCATCCTGCCAGGACAGACTGGTTTAGCGTTGGCCGAACATTTTTTATCATGAAAAAAAGAAACCCAAAAGCATTTCTATATCGTGGAGAAGGAAGATTTTCCTGCTCAAAAATCCGCGTGAAATAATTGCGGCGTGCATACGTCACCACATCGGCAGTAACAAGGAAGGTCTTTGAGGCGAAGGACAAGCATAGCATCGGTCATTGGTTTGTACGGATTGTGCGGAAATGTAACTTTACTCCGCATTTTTCAATTGAAAATCCGGAAATATCTTTTTTGAAAACTGAAATGTATCATGTTCAAAATATTTAAGCGTCGTCGTACATGGCTGATCATCGCCCTGGCTGTTATCCTGTTGCCGGTGGCGGCGTTTAAGATTATGGAAGCAACGTTTGAAATTTCGACTTCTGAAATGAACGAGTTCTTTAAAGACAAGGCATGGCCGCCGGCGTTTCGCACTTACACTGCGATGAACCATGAGATGTTTTATGCAGCAGCAGGGAGCGATACCAATCAGTTGGTACTGTTTGTACACGGAGCGCCCGGCTCCTGGGATAACTATATGAAATACTTCGGCGATACGGCACTGCTGCGGCGCGCTCAGCTGGCAAGCGTTGACCGGCCGGGCTATGGGAAATCGGGGTTTGGCATTTCAGTCACTTCCATTGAAGAACAGGCAGCGATGATAAAGCCAATACTCGACGCCAATAAATCGCATAAGCCGGCCATACTTGTCGGACATTCTTTTGGCGGACCCGTTATCGCCCGGCTGGCCATAGATTATCCTGATAAAATAGGTGCGTTGATATTTTTAGCACCGGCCATTGACCCTGATAATGAAAAAATATTTGCCATCAGTTATCCAGCTGACTGGAAATTGTTCCGCTGGATGGTACCAACTGTCTGGAAGGTCGCCAATGATGAAAAGCTTTCGCATGTGGAAGAGTTGAAGAAGCTCGCACCGTTATGGTCGCAGATAAAAATTCCCTGCACCTATATGTATGGGCTGAAAGATGGGCTTGTTCCCACGGTAAATGTTGATTTCGCAAAACGAATGCTGGTGAATGCGCCGTTGGAGATCACGGCTTTTCCCAACGAGAATCATTTTATTCCGTGGACACAGCAGGACTCCATTACGAAAGTGATCCTGCAATATCTCCAGGATCGGGATTAATCCGGATTATTCAATGGGAAAACACCGTTTGCAGGTTCAAATTGCCGGCGTTACTCCCAGCCAGTTCCAGGCATTACTCCACAGCAATTTATCTTTTACTGCAGATGAAAAAGTTCCTTCTTCAATCAATTTTCCCGGTTGCAGCTCTCCGAGCGGAAAGGGATAATCGCTGCCGAGGCAAATCTTATCTTCTCCCATCAGTTGAACGATATATTGCAGCATACCGGCATCATGTACCAATGAGTCGAGCCAGAACTTTCCAAGGTATGCTTTAGGATTGATGTTGTTATCAACGGCAACGAGGTCGGGCCGTTCATTGAACCCATGCTCAATTCTGCCAAGCGTAGCGGGAAATGAACCACCACCGTGCGCAAATGCTACACGCAGCTTGGGTAATCGCTGCAGCACACCGCCGAAAATCATGGAGCAAATAGCGCGTGAAGTTTCTGCAGGCATTCCTACGAGCCAGGGCAGCCAGTATTTCTGCATGTGTTCGCGTCCCATCATTTCCCATGGGTGAATGAAGACGCAGGCACCGAGTTTTTCAGCTTCTTCAAAAAAAGGAAAAAACACCGGATCGCTTAGATTCTGCTGGTTCACATTCGACCCAATCTGTACACCTGCCATTCCGAGCTCTTTCACACAACGATGTAATTCTATGGCGGCCAGATCCGGGTCCTGCATTGGAACGGTACCTATTCCCGCAAAACGCTTCGGATAAGTTTGGGTGATGGCAGCAATGTGATCATTCAAAAATTTGGCAACCTCCAGTCCATCCTTTGGCTGCGCCCAATAACAAAACATGACGGGGATGGTACTGAGGACCTGTACATCGACATGATGATGATCACATTCCTTTATGCGCACCTTCGGATCCCAGCAGTTATCCTGTATCTCCCTGAAAAACTTATCGTCCACCATCATCTTCGCGCAACAGGGTTTGTGATGTTCGAGGTGAACAAATCCCCCATAGCCGAACTTCTCGGCCCACCGCGGAAGTTGTTCGGGAATGATATGTGTATGAATATCGATCTTTTGCATGATGTCAAAAGTAAGAAGTATCAGGCATGTGGAGTCTTCTATTGTTCCAATCAACCAATAACAATCAGTTCAGCAGGTTGCCGGCAATGTTATCGCACAAGATTATTTTTCAACTCTGAAGAAGTGCCGAAATAATTTGAGTGTTGTAGGCAATCTTTATTGGAAATTCACATTATATTTCTATTCTATTAACCACCTCCTACCATGAAACATATTAAAAGCGGCCTGTCAGGCCACGCGCATTTCCTTATTTTATTCCTATTGGTATACACTGGATGTACTAACAACAGTAATGTGCTGAAGTTAGAACACAGCAACTTCACCGGCGAGATTGCCACGGATCAGAATCTTGTTTTCACGTTTGCAGAAAATCTTGTTCCCGATTCCCTGCTTAATCAATGGGATACTACCGCCTATCTGACATTCAGTCCTGCCGTACGGGGAAAGTTTAAGTGGAGCGCAACGAATGAACTCACCTTTTCGCCCCTGGCACCATTTGCTCCCAGCACTGATTTTGAAGCGACCCTCACCGATAACCTCACCAGGCACTTGCTTCAAAAGCGATCGCTGCCGGAAGAAAAAACTGTGAGGTTTCACACGCCCTACCTGTTGCTTTCAACAGCGCAGGTATTTTATTCCCGTTCGCAACAGGCCGCGGGCAATGTGGAAGTAAGGATTAACCTGAATTTTAATTGCAGGGTGCAGCCGGCCGAGCTTAACAAAAGACTGCATCTTTTTGTAAATGAAAAGGAGGTGCCGTTTAACCTGCTCAGCGGCGATGCTGATTACTCCATAGGCGTTTCAATCGCCGATGTGCGCGGTGATTCCAGGGAAAGCCTTCCGTTAAAAATTCAGGTGGAGCAGGGCCTTCCCTGTGTGGGGAGCACCTATGTAAGCAAGGAAAAAATGGAATTCCTCTCAGAGATACCTGTCAAGGAAAAAATTATGATTACGGAAATGACTTCCGGTTTTATTGATGGGCTTGGCGTGGTCAACGTATTTACCAATCAGCCCGTTGTAAATGAAAACATCAAAAGCCTCATCAGTATTTCGCCGGCACTGCTCTTTACCGTGGAGATGATTGACAATGGCTTTAATCTTAAAGGAGATTTTGATCCCGGAAAGAATTATGAGATCACCATCCTGAAAGAACTGAAGGGTGTATTTGGATACACGCTGGAAGAAAATTATTCGCAATCTGTTTCTTTCGGCAACCTGGAACCATCGCTGGCTTTTGCCGGCAGCAAATCACTCTACCTTTCGTCGCGCGGGGCACGCAATATTGCCATCAACATAGTCAACATCAACAAAGTGAAAGTGTCGATCATAAAGATCTATGAAAACAATATCCTTGATTTTATTCGCGGAGGCAATGACTGGGGTTATTACTATGAAGAGAATGGTGATGACTATGAATATTACAACTACCAGTATTACAACTACGACCGTTATGGCGACCTGGTGAAGGAAAAAGTAATTGACGTGCCGTCATTACCCAAACAGGGGAATATGCGATTGCTGAACATGAACCTGGAGGAGGTCGGATACACTGATAAATTCAAAGGGTTGTATGTGGTGAAAGTGGAAGATGTGGAACATCAGTATCTGCAGGAATCAAAATTCATTTCTTTGTCTGATATAGGCCTGATTGCACGGGGGTCTGAAGATGAAATGATGGTTTTTGCGAATTCCATCCTGTCGGCGGATCCGCTGCCCAACGTTAAAGTAAATTTTATCAGCACAAATAATCAAACCATTCAATCCCTCACCACCGACAATAAAGGGGTCGCTGTATTTAGAAATGCGAAAGCGGCACTTGGCCGTTTCCATGTTGGCATGATCACCTGCACCATGGGCGATGACTTCAACTTCCTGTTGCTGGAAAATACCGGCGTGCAGACTTCCCGTTTTGAAGTGGGAGGCAAATACGATAATGAAGCACACCTCGATGCATTCCTGTATGGCGACCGAGATATCTACCGGCCCGGCGACAGTGTGCATGTAAATGCCGTGATCAGGACTACAGACTGGAACATTCAAAAGGATGTGCCGATGAAAATAAAGTTACTGTTGCCTTCCGGCAAGGAATACCAATCGTACAAAAAAGTGCCGGATGAGCAGGGTGCTTTTGAGACCTCATTCTACCTGCCGCCGGCAGTGGTGACCGGATTGTACACCATCGAACTTTACACCGGCAACGATGTGCTCATTCAATCGCGCAGCATTAGTGTAGAAGAGTTTGTGCCTGACAGGATAAAAGTAGTTACGACACTGGATAAGCAGCTTGTTAAACCCAATGAAGCGGTACAAGCGGAGGTGGTCGCCACCAACCTTTTTGGCCCGCCTGCTGCCAACAGGAATTATGAATTGCAGATGACGTTGCGGCGGAATTCATACGCTGCAAAGAAATTCAACGATTATAATTTCACGATTACCACCGCCGGCGAGATCCCATTTGAAGATATCCTGCGGCAGGGCAAGACAGATGCCGATGGGGGCGCTGTTGAACGATTCACGATTCCGGATTATCATGATGTGGGGGTACTGTCGGGGAAAATCATCACCACCGTATTTGATGAGTCGGGCCGGCCGGTAAACCGAATGTCAGCGTTTACTGTGAATACACAGGAAATATTCTATGGCATCAAAAATTTTGATCGCTGGCTCAGCACAAAGCAACAAATTCCTATTCAGTTTATCGCGGTGAATACCGCCGGTGAGCCGGTGAATACAACAGCACAAGTGGAAATATTCCGTTATACCTGGGAGAACGTAGTGACAAAGCAGGGAGGAAGATATGTTTATGATGCGCAACGGAAAGATCAGCTGCTTTCCCGTCAAACCATCAACCTGGCGGCCGATGGCGGCAGGATCAGTTTTTTGCCGGTAAATTCCGGTGAATACGAAATCAGAATTCACCGAAACGGCGCTACCACATACGTGCAGCAGAATTTTTATGCATATGGATGGGGCGATACACAAAACACTTCTTTCGAAGTTAGCACGGAAGGAGAAGTGGAGATGCAGGCGGACAAGGAAAATTATCAGCCGGGTGATAAGGCGGAAATATTACTCAAGTCTCCTTTCAACGGAAAAATTCTCGTCACGGTTGAGCGCAATCATGTGCTTGACTATTTTTATGTGAACACAGATAAAAAAGCCGCCGCCATATCCATTCCCATCAAAGCGGATTATCTCCCCAACGTTTATATTACTGCCACCGCCATCAGAAAAATGACAGACAATCAGGTGCCGCTTTCTGTTGCCCGCGGGTACCTTCCGCTGCGCGTGGAACAGGTGGAGAATAAATTACCGGTTTCGGTTTCCGCCAATGAAAAATCGCGCTCCAATACCAGGCAGACGATCAATGTGAAAACAACGCCGAATGCAGAGCTAACTATTGCAGTGGTGGATGAAGGTATCCTGCAATTGAAGAATTTCATTACGCCGGATCCCTATCACTATTTCTATCAGCAACGGGCATTACAGGTTCAGTCTTATGATTTATATCCGTTCCTGTTTCCCGAATGGCAGACATCCTATGCATCACTGGGCGGCGACCTTGCCGAAATGGGAAAACGCGTAAACCCTTTCACCGCGAAGCGATTCAACCTTGTAGCGCTATGGAGCGGCATATTAAAAGCCGATGGTAGTGGTAATGCTTCCTTTACGATGAGTGTACCGCAGTTTTCCGGTGCGCTGCGGGTGATGGTGGTCGCCTACAAAGACAAAGCGTTCGGCTCTGCGGAAAAAACAATTAAAGTGGCAGATCCTATTGTGATCAGCACGGCCTTGCCGCGGTTTCTTTCTCCGAAAGATTCCATCAGCGTTCCGGTTACGCTGACGAATACCACTTCCAAAGCGGCGCAGGTAAATGCTCAACTGGCCGTTACCGGTGCCTTAAAGGTGGCCGGTGCACGTGAGCAGTCTGTCAGCATACCGGCTAATAGTGAGGCACGGGTTGAATTTATGGTCGTTACCGAACCGGCTGTAGGCAATGGATCCGTGTCGGTAAATGTGAGTGGGCTTGGGGAGAAATTTTCAGATAAGACGGAGATCTCCATTCGTCCTCCCGCATCGCTCACCAAGTTAACCGGCAGCGGTTTGGTGAAAGGTGGCGCCTCGGAATCAATTGTCTTGAAGTCGAACATGATTCCTTCTACCGTAGCTGCCAAACTGATGGTCAGTAAATCACCGCTTGTTCAGTTTTCGAAAGACCTGCGTTACCTCCTGCAGTATCCATATGGTTGCATTGAACAGACGGTGTCGGCAGCATTTCCGCAATTATACTACCGCGAACTTGCCAAAACGTTGGGGCAGGATAACAAAACCATTCGGTATAATCCTGATTACAATGTAAACCAGGCCATCAAAAAGGTCGAGAGCATGCAGTTGTATAATGGCGCTGTCAGCTACTGGCCCGGTGGCGATTATGAAAGCTGGTGGGGAACAGCGTACGCGACACATTTTTTATATGAAGCCAGAAAAGCAGGATTTGAAGTGAATGAAAAAGCGCTGGGCAAGATGTATGACTACCTGCAAACGAAAATGAAGACACGGGAAACGGAAGACTACTATTATTGGGACGAACAAAATATAGCAAGGTCTAAGGTCATTGTAAGAAGGGAAATTCCCTATTCCATTTTTGTGCTGGCGCTTGCAGGCAAATATGATCAGACGGCGATGAATTATTATAAAGCGCATACTGAACTGCTTTCAATAGACAGTAAATACCTGCTCTCATGTGCCTTTGCGCTTTCGGGTAACCAGGCGGCATTTAGCGCTCTGCTGCCCGGTGCTTTCAGCGGAGAAGTGTCGAAGCGATCCTTTGGCGGAAGTTTTTATTCTCCGGTGAGGGATGAAGCGCTGGCGCTGTATGTTTTACTGGAGGCTGCTCCGGATCATCCGCAGGTGGGCATTCTAAGCAAGCATCTTTCTGAAAAACTGAAGTCTGCAGGATGGCTTTCAACGCAGGACCGCTCTTTTGCATTTCTTGCCTTGGGACGAGTAGCCAAGCGGGCACAGCAGAGTAATGTTACGGCAAAGGTCGTGGCAAATGGAAAAGAACTTGCTTCTTTCTCCGGCACAGATGTTTTGATTTCACAGGGTATCGCTGACCAACCGATCACCATTCAAGCCAGTGGTACCGGTAACGTGTATTATTTCTGGGAACAGGAAGGCATTCCCACAGATGGTTCTTACAAGCAGGAAGACAGTTACCTTCAGGTCAGAAAATCTTTTTATGATCGTTCAGGCCATCCAATAAGCGGCACCACTTTTCGGCAGAATGATCTGGTGGTGGTGAAGATTTCATTACAGGCATTGGATTATAAGACCAGTATAGAAAATGTGGCGGTCACCGATATTCTGCCGGCAGGGATGGAGATTGAAAATCCACGCATTGGTTCTATTCCTGAATTGTCGTGGATCAAAGATGCATCCGGATATGATTATATGGATGTGCGTGATGACCGGATTACCTTTTTCACCACCGCAACAGGCAGCATAAAAAATTATTACTATGTAGTACGCGCCGTTTCAAAGGGGTTGTTTCATATGGGGCCGGTGAGTGCCGACGCCATGTACAATGGAGAGTATCACAGCTATTGGGGAGCGGGAAAGGTGGTGGTGAAGTGATGATGCATGTAAAAGGCTGAAAGAAGCACGATTTTTTTTCAGGGAATTGATGCTGTCCCGGCGCTGTCAGGATCGGCATCTCCCCTGTTGCGCATGCCTGTAGCAGTTCAAAATAGCAGTGCTGTGTTGCGGCAAAGCAAGATTTTTAACCCGGATTTTTCAGTGGAAAAATCCCGCTTCGCTGCGACTTGGAACTGCTAAGGGTTTGCTCATCTTTTTCAAGAAAAGAAAATGTTTCACAAACCCTAAGCAGTTCTACGTCGGGGTTAAACCCGTTGCCGCTTTGAACTGCAAAATGTGGGTTTAATGAAAAGTCATGGCTAAAAGAAGCTTTTTGCAAATTGGTAGACATTAAAGCCTTCCTTTTTGACAGACTGTTGTATGGCTGCCACTAACTTCTTTTTATCCACAGCCCTCATCCTTTCTTTCTGAATAATGCGCCAGGCTTTTTCTGCAAGCAACATTATTTTGCGTTCATTTGAATGCACCGCAGTGTTATGCCGCAGTATCTGCTCAATCAACTCATTGATGCCTTTATTTTGGGTTGCCACTGTTTTTAATACGGGAATAGTCCATTCCTTTGTCATGCCTGATGCGGCAAGGGTCCGCAGGTTTTTCGCAAACTGATCTGCATCTGCCCGGTCAGCTTTATTAACCACGAAGATGTCGGCAATTTCCATCAGGCCGGCTTTCATAGTTTGAATTTCATCACCGGCTTCCGGTACCATCACTACAATTGTTGTATCCGCTAAACCAGCAATTTCCACTTCCGACTGACCAACACCTACTGTTTCAATAAAAATATAATCGAAAGGGAAGGCTTGCATCACATCGGCAACTTCCATGATCTTATCAGACAATCCGCCCAGCGAACCGCGTGTTGCCATTGAGCGAATAAAGACATTGGGATGATTAAAATGTTCGGCGAGTCTTATGCGGTCGCCCAGCAACGAGCCGAAATTGAAAGGTGAAGACGGGTCAACAGCAACGATTCCTATGGAACATTTTTTCGTTAAAAGGTGGTGAACCAGGGTGTTGACCAGTGAACTCTTGCCGGCACCCGGCGGACCGGTGATGCCAATGACAGGAATATTGCGGGAGTGAATTTTTTCGAGGAGATCCCCACTTCCCTTTAATTCATTTTCAACGATCGTAATGGCCCTGGCCAGTGATCGGACATCACCATATTCGATTTTTTGCAGGAGGGGGGAAATGGTAGTCATAGAAGGCATCAGCGGTCGGCTTTGCCCAAGATACGGGAACGGATCTGCTCGACCAATTGGCCGGGAATGTGATGGCGGGAAATTCTTTCGGTAAGAAACTGCTTGAAGGATTTTTCAATCTCATATTTTTCGAGACAGCGGGAACAGTGGTTGATGTGGGAAAGAAAGGCTATTTCTTCATCCGCGGAGAGCTCTCCGTCAAGCGCCATCATTACATGCTTCATTGTCTCCTGACAATTGTACACGTTTTTTTTTGTCCGGGATTTCCATCCCAGCTTTTCAGCGATTTTCTTTATACCCCATTTTTTTTGCATAGTCCCGTAATTTTTCTTTCATGAGGTTGCGTGCACGATGCAGGCGTGAACGAACGGTGCCGATTGGTATGTCAATTATTTTTGCAATCTCTTCGTAGGTGAATCCTTCTACATCACTCAGCAGAATCACTGTTCTGAAATCTACCGGCAAACCGTTCACGGCCCTGGTTACTTCATCCCCTATCAGGCCCCTGAACAGGTCTTCCCGCAAATCCATGTTGCCGACACCGGCCGCTGTATCGCTTTCCTGGTAGGTAACAAATTCTTCATAATCCACTTCATGTGGCTGGCGCGATTGGCGACGGTACTCATTAATGAAGCCGTTCTTAAGAATTTTGAACAACCATGCCTTGCCGTTCGTTCCGCGCTCATAGGAATCAATAAAGCGAAAGGCTTTTAGAAAAGTGTCCTGCACGAGATCATTGGCATCTTCCTCGTCATAAGTGAGGTGATAAGCGAAGTTATACAGGGCCTCCGCATGAGGAAGAAATTCCTTTTCAAACAACTCGCTGTTGCTGTTAATAATCGTATTTATCTCTTCTGCCACGCTTTAAAAATAAGTGATTAAATAGTTCTATAAAAGTTATTAGCGTTTACCTTTGAAGCATTGGACCAGCGAAAGCCATATTCAGCGCTTATTGCGTTAGTGCAAGCCATCCCGTTTTTTGCATTGGCGGCTGGTATCGCAGGAATGTTCATCGCGCGTGCAATGGTCAGCATCAGCATGATGGTGATGGTCGGTTATGCTGTTGTACTGACAGATCCGAGAAAGACATTCCGCTTATTTTTGGGCGACCGTGTGCTTGTGGCGCTCTCCCTGATTTTTTTCCTGTATGCCGTGAGTTATTTCAATTCAACGGAAGACCCTGCATTTTATCTTGAACGGTTGCGGCTTAAGCTGCCTTTTCTTGCGCTGCCGGTAGCGTTTACCGTTTTCAAAAACAACATTTCGGAAAGGCAGTTCAACCTGTTACTCAGCTTTTTCTTTTATGTGGTGGTTATCACCACACTGATCATCACCATTCACTATGCCGCAGATTTTGAGGAAATAAATAATGCCTACAGGCAAGGCCGTGTGATTGAGACACCCTTCAGCCATATCCGTTATTCGCTTATGGTTTCTTTCGCGATTTTTACGGGGTATTATTTTTTTATCAGGAAAACGATCATTCGATTTGCCTGGGAGCGCTGGCTCACGGGAATCTTCACACTCTATCTTATTTTTTTCCTTCACCTGTTGGCCGTCAGGAGCGGCCTGGTGGCGTTTTATAGCTGCGTGATATATCTTATTTTCAATTTTATTTTTCGCGGCAGGCAATTGAAATCTGCCTTGCTGCTTGCCACGGCAGTAATTTTGTTGCCGGTATTAGCATATCTCTTTTTGCCTTCCGTGAAAGCAAAGGTTAACTACATGGAATATGACCTGCGCCAGTTGCTGCAGTTCAATAATGCCTCCGGCCTGTCAGATGGCGGGCGGATATTATCTATTGAGAAAGGAATGGAAATCATCTCCGAACATCCGCTTACCGGTGTAGGAATAGGTGATCTGAAAGCGGAGATGACACGGAAACTCGGGGAAGCACCTGAACATCCGCGGGATTATCTGCTCCCGCACAATCAGTTTGTGTTTGTTGCAGCCGGAACAGGATTCCTGGGATTGTTTATTTTTTGCTTTGGCGTCTTGCTGCCGGTTTTCAACAAAAGCAGGCTGAACAATACCTTGTTTGTATGTTTTAACATCATCCTGCTTTCTTCCTTTTTAACCGAAGCAACAGTGGAAGAACAAATGGGAACTGCTTTTTACCTGCAGTTTCTTTTGTTGATCTATTTATTTCTTCAATCGAAAAAAACATGACGCCGCTTTCCGTGGTCATCATTACTTTTAATGAAGAGAAAAATATAGGTAACTGCCTTGCCTCCGTGAAGGATGTTGCAGATGAAATTGTTGTGGTGGATTCCTTCTCGGTTGATAATACGAAGCAGATTTGTGAAAAGTACGGTGCCCGTGTTATACAAAAGGAATTCGGCGGATTCATCGAACAGAAAAACCTTGCCGTGTCGCTCGCAACGTATCCAAACATCTTGTCAGTGGATGCGGATGAGTGTTTGTCTGTCGAACTAAAGCAGTCCATTCAGTCATTGAAAAGCAACTGGCAGTATGACGGGTATGTCGTGAACAGGCTCACCAGTTTTTGCGGACGCTGGGTGCGGCACAGTGGCTGGTATCCCGATAGAAAGCTGAGGCTGTTCATCAGGGATCAGGGTGTCTTCCGCGGCACTAATCCGCATGACAGGTTTGAATTACATGCAGGGTCAACGTTGGGGCGGATTCGCGGCGATCTGCTTCATTATACAGCGGAATCCGAGGCGGACTTCCGTGCTAAGATGGAAAGGTATGCAACGATTGCCGCGGCGGAAATGCACCGGCAAAAGAGAACCATCAGCCTTCCCCTGTTATATCTTAAAACCGTCGCAGCCTTCTTTCGTAACTATGTTATCCGGCTTGGATTTCTCGATGGGATAATCGGATGGAAGGTCTGCACCATCAGCGCAGGGTACACTTTTCAGAAATATGCAAAACTGAGAGTACTTAATAAAGAAAACCGGTTAGAGTAGCAGTGTTTTTCCGATGCTTTCGTTATTGCCCGCCACCAGGGCGCTTCTTGCCAGCAAAGCATTGAAGTAAGAAAAAAACACTACACCGGCTTCCGACTCCAACATGCTTTCTGTAATCATGCAAAAAAGGAATAACAACAGAAACAGCAGATACACATACTGTCGCGCCACGACCGCTGCTTTGAATGAAGCCGCGATGGAAATAAAGAACAACACCAGCCCGGGAATGCCTATGGCAATAGCCATCTGCAGGAATTGATTGTGAGCATTCAGTTTATCATTTAACGGCCACAACAGGTTGTTCTCTTTGTATTGCTTTAACAAGGCATCCGTCACATCACCGGTGCCCACCCCGAATGGATGCTGCCGTATAATTTGTACCGCGCTTTGCCAGATAACTTTTCGCATCGTTACGCTGTTTGGCGCATTATTGCTGTACGGTTCTTCCAATTGAGACTGCATTTTCTCCAACCGCATCTTTGCTTCAGGCACAAAAAATATCAGCGATAACAAACTGCCCATCATCACTATGCTGATGACCATACCGGCCATTATCTTTTTCTTCCTGACCAAAAAATACAACAACATAGCCGGCATCAGTAAGAGCAAGGCAATCATTTCCTGCCGGGCAGAGAGCAAAAAAATCATGACTATAAAAAAGGTGATGGCCGCGACTGAAATGACGGCACTCCCGAAGAGGTGGTTGCTTTTTCTTTCTAATAACGGAAGCAACAGCGTGATGATGCTGAACAGAAGGTACATGGAAAAGTAAGCGGGATGAATGGCCAGTGGCTCAGTAAGGTTGGTATAGGTAAAATGATTTGTGCCGGTTGAGATATAGGTGTAGGTGGCAACAGAAATCATCATGATGCAACAGAGCACGCAGCCCAGCATAAAAAAGCGGAGCACAACACTGACGGGCGGGAGCAGCAATTTCCCTGGTGCGAAAAAAAATAACGGGAAGAGTAACAAAGATATTTTCAAAAGCAGGTTGCCTGCGCCATCTGAAAAATGAGTGGTTGCAATCATCCCAAGCAGGTAAGCGGCGTATACGGAAACAAACAACAGCGCCAACGGCTGCCGCAGTACGATTCTCAGTTTTGCGGCAACACTACCATCTGCAATCCACAGGATAGTGAGTGCGGCAATTAAAAATCCGGTCGTTCGTGGAAAAGCCGGCAATAGAAAAGCAATAGCGATTACGAGAAAAGAAAACAGGTGACTGAGAATGTTTCTGGCAGAAGGCATCTGGAAAGCAGTACATGAAAGCCCGGCATTGCTCAATGGAATGCCTGATAGCGAAGTAACTAAAATCAAATGATAACACCGGCGATTATTTTATAAGAGCAAATAGGCTGGCGCCATCAATTGAATCGATTCGGGCATCGTGAATTGATGAGATGGAACAAATGAGCGATCAGGGCGTATGAGTGTGGTGAAGCCGGAAGCCATCAACGGTAACAATTCATTAATCCATACCTTGTCGCACACACACTCGTGGCAGTGGTGCGCAGCGGGCAGCAGAAATCAGGGTGACAATGAATGAGAAGTCAGTACCGAAAAGCAGAAGTGACGTAAAGAATGCAATGATAGTCTTTCAACATATTCAGCGGTCCTGCAGGCAGCCGCACATCACACGCCGGATGATGACAGTTGCATTTGCTATGATGGCGCTTTTCTTTTGCCCTTCCCTGAAAGCAAAACAGGTAAACGGGCTGGTGGCAAAATACCGCAACGGACAGACTTTCCTGACCTGGACGAACAATGCCAACAGTAAGAATTACTACAAAGTTTATCGTTCGTTGTCGCCTATACTGCACGGCGCGCAATTGGCCGGCTGCGAGTATCTTGGCTGGGTACAACAAAAAAGCGCCGTCGATAACGACCTCACGGCACATTTCAAACAAAACTATTACCTCGCCATTGATTCCGGCGGAACGCCGCTTGCCTCCTCCAAAGGGTTGATGGTCGCTACTACACTTGTCAACGGAAACTATTATTATGCCGTCACCATTCTTTTCAACGGGTCAGAAGACACGACCATTTTGTATGGTATCAACTCACTGGCATTACCGGTTGCTGAAACAGTAAAAACGCCACAACCGGTTTTTCAAAAGACAATTTTTGTTGGCGGAATGGCTGTTGAGCTCTATGCAAATTTTATCAGTTTCAAAATTTCGGCAGACGGGCCGTTGGCCAATGCAGCAGGATTCCTGGCAACAGACTTTCTTTTATACAGAAATAACAGTACCGGCGATCAGCCCCTTGTGGTAAAGTGGCATGGCGGCGGCACTGATTTTTTTGCCGGCATTACACAGGTCTTCCAGGATGAGATAAACCTGAATATAGAACAACTATTTCCCAGCGGGGAAATAACCGGTTACTGGGGAGGCAATTCCGGTTATAATATTTACAAGAAAGAATTGTTGATTCCTGCCTCAGGCATTAACTATAATTACTTCCAGGAGCGATATAGGACGACGATCGATTGGGCCATCCGGACACTGGATATTGATTCAAACAGAATTTACTACAGCGGTTCTTCTGCCGGGGCATGCGGCGCCATCTTATCAGCCATCACCTACCCGGATAAGGTTGCTGCCGTAACCGTTTCCGTTCCTTGTTTTAATGTTGGATTTCAGGACGACAGTATCGCTTCAACTTCATTTAACCCGGGAGGCAAAAACCGTATTGATGTCGACAGGCTATTAGGCCTCGTCAGTACCAACCTCCCCTCTAACCTGGGGGATAATACGTTTGATGCAGTTAACTGTGCCTGGCTTTTGCACAAGTATAAAACACGGGACTTGCCACCTGTTTATGCTGTTAACGGCAAAATGGATTCAACAGTAGGCTGGACGGAAAAAACGGTTTATTATGATTCCGTTACTGCAAATGCCGCAGGTGGATATTATTTCTGGGATCAGCGAAGTCATGGGGCGGATGGAGCACTCTGGTCGGATGAAAATTTTAATTTGTTCCGGTATCGGCGTAACGTCTCGTATCCTGCCTTCAGCAACAATTCGCTCGATGAAGATCCCGGCGCAGGCAACCAGGCAAGCGGCGACCCGTATGGATCTGTAAATGGCTCGCTTGACTGGGTGGCAGAGGTGAGCGATAGCGTTACATCATGGAAGGTGAACTGCTTTGTCCGTAATCTGCAAACGAATGATGGTTCGGTTATCGTCTATCCTGATTCCGGAGTGGTAACAATAACCCCACGAAGGTTACAGCAGTTTCGCCCACCCGTTAACACAATTGTTTTATGGAAAGTATTGCACCGGCAACAAATTATTCAGTCGGGATCATTGCTCTTTGACGGCGGGCTTATCACCATCAACGGCATCAGGATATTTAAAGACACGATGCAACTGCAACTGCAATATTCCACTGCAGACACCTTGTATCAAGACCTCGATCAGGATAATTATGGAAATGCAGGATCCTGGCTGATTGGAAGTCCTTACTTTGCCGGGTATGTAAGCAATCATGAAGACTGCAATGACTTTGATGCCAACACACATCCATTAGCGGCCGAATGGTGCAATGGCCTGGATGACAACTGCAACAATATCGCCGATGAAGGAACCGGTTACCGGCTCTATGCCGATAAAGACGGCGATGGGTTTGGTAACTCAATAGATACCTTGTTGGCCTGCGATGCGGTGGTGGGATATGTAGCAGACTCTTCCGATTGCAACGACAATATGTTCAGCGTTCATCCCGGCGCTGCGGAAAATTGCAATAGCCTGGATGACAACTGTGATGGAGTGACGGATGAAAACGTACAAACAGTATTCTTTGCAGATACCGATGCAGACGGTTATGGCAATGAAAGTGAAATACTGTTTGCCTGTTCAAAACCGGAGGGCTATTCCGAGGATCATACCGATTGCGATGATGCAGATGCAGAGAGGTCTCCCGGCGCAGCGGAATTATGCAATGGCATAGATGACAACTGCAACGCACAGACAGATGAAGGGCTTATACAATATTCTTATTACCCGGATGGTGATGCTGATGGTTATGGAACAGGAGATGGATTCATCCAGGCCTGCCATACCACGGCGCCTGCCGGATATACTTACAACGCATCAGACTGTAATGATATGGCGCCCAACATTTTTCCGGGTGCGATGGAAGTTTGCAACAGCCTGGACGATGACTGTGATACAGAGATTGATGAAAACGTTGTTCCATCCAATATTACTCCTTCGGGAACCGTCACGATATGTGCCGGCACTTCACAATTACTGCAGGCTGATACCGCCACCGAGGCGATTTATCAATGGCTGAAAGACGGCAGCATTATTTATGGTGCCACCGATGCCACTTACAGCGCGACGGAAGATGGTGCATATGCAGTGGTGGTTACCTCGGGCAACTGCAGCCAGGTTTCAGTAAGTACCACAGTGAACAGCAAGGCCCTGCCGAAATCAACCATCACGCCGGCGGGCACCATTAAGACGTGTCCTGACCAGCCTGTTTTATTGGAGGCGAATACCGGAAATGGTTTCACCTATCAGTGGATCAACGGGAGTCTGCCGATAGCAGGTGCCACCAACAATGATTACAGTACTCCCGACGCCGGAAGTTATACCGTGATAGTAACCAATAATGCCGGATGCAATAAAGCTTCGCCTGTCACCACTATTCAGCAATATGCCGCTGCCACCGCGAAGATCACTGTTGAAGGAAGTTTGAATATCTGCAACACGGGTTCCGTATTGCTGCATGTTAAAATGAAATCAGGATATGCCTATCAGTGGTATCTGAATAATGAAGTAATAAATGGCGCAACGGACGTAAACTTTTCCGCTACTGCTGCAGGAAAGTATAAATACCTCGCCACCACTGAAAATGGCTGCTCCGAATATTCGGGCAAGAAAACAGTGACGGGCTGCAGGCTGGAAGATTTGGCAGACATAACGAAAGCCGTCATGAATGTATATCCTAATCCCGCGGATGGAATTTTTTATGTGGATCTGCAAATTCCACAGAGAGTAAGCGGCGATGTGGTCATTAGCCTTATCAATTGCGCCGGTCAAACGGTTTATACTGAAAATGCCAGGGTTGATGATGGTCTTCTTCATGCTTCCATTTTACCAGGCAATGTGGCGACAACAGGTACATATTTGTTAAGAGTTGTAACTGATCAGGAAATTTTTTCTGGAACAGTGGTGATTATCAATGGAGTCAATTAATCGGATATATCCTTATTCTTTGCAGCAACATTAATGACATAAGCAAATTCCTTAACCTTGGCCAGCTTACCCTCCAGCTATGTAGCGATACGATTCAAATCAAAGAAGAACCTGTATAATTCCTGCTAAGAAAATGCAGGAGGCCGACCAACCACCAAGGTTTTTTTTATTGAACATCGCAGACCAGGACGCCTGCTAAGAAATGCGTAAAAGCCACATGAAAATGAAAGATCAGTTTTTGATCCCGAAGCTTTCGCCGGGCAGATACACCGAAACATCAATATCATTGGCCCCAATCAGGTGATCCTTTCTTTTGCGGATATTATCCGGCGTTTCAATCACCATCACTTCGCTCATGCCGGCGACGGTGGCAGTATCGCCCTGTACAATGATGGCGGTGGCTTCATCAATGCCGATGCACTGATATGCCGGATAACCGATCACTGCGGAAAACAGCCGGTTATACCGGCTTCGTGCAATAAAGTGCATGTCAACAATCACACTATCGAGCAAGCCAAGGCCTTCTTTCAGCTCGATATTGGAATCGAGCAGCACCGGGAAGGTTGGCGCATAAACGGTATCCATCAATTGATTTCCGGTAATCATTAGTCCGCTCATGATGGCCGCGCCGGCACTCGTTCCGCCGATCGTGGCTCCCTGCCGGTAGGCTTGACGGATGCTTTCTTTCACCGCGCTGCCTTCAATTAATTGCATCATCCGCAACTGATCTCCCCCACCGATGAAAATAATTTTTGAGCGCGAAAGAGAATCGAGCTTCTTATCATCATGAATGGCTGCCGAATCAAACTTCACACAGCGTTCACCGGTCATTCGCTGCAGCTGATCGTTGATCCAGAAATAGGAACTGTCATAGGTGCTTGGAAGAGTAATGGCTGTGATGAAGTCTCCCTTTTTCCAACCCGAGACAAGAATCATTTGCTGCATCAGGGTATCATCGCGATCACCGCCGCCAATGATGAAAAGCAGGCCGGCGGCGCTGTCATTGTTGACGTGCGGCCGGTTGCCGGAGGAGGAGCAGGCAACAAAACAGAAGAGGTTCACTACTATTGCTGCAGAAAACAATTGATGCATAAGAGCTGAAAATTTTGGAGGAATAAAATTGCCCGGATGACTACCGTTCTTCTTTAAACAGGGGCTAAGATATCGTTATGCCGATTCCTTTAGTTTATTTTTCACTTCTTCCCATTTTCTCCTCGAAACGTCCACCTCCATGTCATCTTCCATCAACAGCCGGTGAGTATTCAGGATGCTGCGTACGTATCGCCTGTTAACCAAGTGTGATTTATGTACGCGAAGAAAGCGGTGTTCATCCAGCAAATCGGCAAAATCTTTAAGCGTGCGCGAGGCCAGCAACTTTTTATGACCACGCAAGTGAAACAACGTATAACTGCCGTCCGCTTCCAGCCTTATAATTTCCTGAATGGGAAGAAACAGCGTGCCTTCCGTGGTGGCGATGGCCAGCTTAAATTCATCCGCCGTCTTCGCGCGGAGGTTACTGATAAAGTTTTTCAATACAGGAACAGGAGTAAAAGAACTGCCCTTTTTTTCCATGAACCGGTGCAGTGCATTTTTCAGTTCTTCCGGATTGACAGGCTTGAGCAGGTAGTCGAGTGCGCTGTACCGGATTGCTTTTATAGCATAGTGGTCAAAGGAGGTAATAAAAATAATTTCAAATAAGACAGGATCAATCTTGTTGAGCATGTCGAAGCCGCTGCCTCCGGGCATCTCAATATCCAGGAAAACGAGATTGGGCTGATGCGTGGCAATGGCCTGCAACCCTGCATTCGCATCGCTGCAATTAGCGACCAGCTGCAGATCCGGAAAATATAGTTGCAGGGAGTCTTGCAGCGATTTACGCGTAAACTCATCGTCGTCAATTATTATCGCTTTGTAAAGGCTCATATCCGTGGGCTATGTAGAAAGAGTAAGTATTTTGCTGATCATCATAAAAAATCCAGGACATGCGCGATTAAAAATGCATTCCGTCCTTCAAATAATTCGCTGCAGCTCCTTTTCAACATTGCTTACTGCCAATTTACAACCTTCCTCGAGTTCTGTAATCAATGTGGCTAACTCCTGTGGCAAAAGCGCCGTTACTTTCGTTTCAATATCATGGGCGATCAGCACTTCTTTTCTCATTCCGAAAAAACTTAATTGCGGTTTTAACTGATGCGCGGCCTGGTAAATGCCTGCATGATCCTGAGCGGCAGCTAACGATTTCAATTGCTGTATCCTTTCGGGAACCAGTGACAGGAACTGTCTGAAATATTCTTCCAGCTTAACAGGATCGTTGCCATACAAAACCCGTATTCGCGCAAGGTCGATGTTGCCGGCGGCGCTATGCACTGGAGCAGAGGGTTCGCCGGATACCTCTTTCTTTTCATGCGATGGCTTCTTATCGATGGCGGTGAATTTCCTTGCATCGAGTTGCAACACTTTTCCGATCTCTTTCAACAACTCTTCTTTCCTGAATGGCTTGGCTACATAACTGTTCATGCCCGCTTCCAGGCATTTCTGCAGATCACTGCGGATAACGCTGGCCGTGAGCGCGATGATGGGAACTTGTGAAACAGGAGGAAGAAAAGCGGACCTGATGAGACGGGTTGTTTCATAGCCGTTCATCTCCGGCATCTGAATATCCATCAGGATGAGATCAAAGGAACTCCTGCTGCCCGCCTTGGCAGCATCATCCGGCTGAACTTTTCTTAAAAGCTCAATCGCACTCTTCCCGTTATTCACCACTTCAATTTCCACTTCCGGAATTATTTTTTTCAAGGTATCAACGGCCACCATCTGATTGTGTTCATTATCCTCTACTAACAGAATTCTTAATCCGAACAAGTCATCGGCAGAGTATCCTTCATGCCGTTGCTGAAAAGAAATTAACTGTTCGGGGGTGCCGGTTATCATTGGCAGTATAAACGAAAACACAGATCCGGCGCCCGGTTCGCTTTCCACTTCCAGTTTTCCGCCGAGTAGTTCCACCAGGCTTTTGGAAATGGTGAGCCCGAGGCCTGTGCCACCGAATTTGCGGGTATCAGAAGTGTTAGCCTGCGTAAAACTTTCGAAGATATTGCTCAGCTTTTCTTTCTCAATGCCGATACCGGTATCTGACACCGAAAAATGCAAATGAATTTCATTTTCAGGCAAGGCCTGTTCATTCTTTTTCTCGATAGCTTCAATGGCAATCGTTATGCTGCCGGTTTCTGTAAATTTTATCGCATTGCCAGCAAGGTTTAATAATACCTGGGAAAGCCGCGACGGGTCGCCGATCATCACGGGTGGAATATGGGCGGCTATATCGGTGATGAAGAGCAACCCTTTTTCATCAGCTTTCAGTTGCAGCGTGTCGCGGATGCTTGTAACAACCTCTTGCAGAGCGAATGGAATTTTTTCTGCCACCATCATGCCGGCTTCCAGCTTCGAGAGATCGAGAATATCGTTAATGATTACCAGCAGGTTTTCTGATGCATGTTTTATCACAGACAGATAGTGGCTGTTCGTTTTGCTCTGTGGCTCATCGAGCATCAGGTTGGTCATGCCCATCACCGCATTCATGGGGGTGCGGATCTCATGGCTCATGTTGGCCAGGAACTGTGATTTGAACTGTTCGCTTTTTTCCGCACGCTGCCGCGCCTGTTCAACCAGTATATTTTTAGCTGCCAGTTCCCTGGCGCTGCGTTGTTTGATCACAGACCGGTTCCAAAGCAGGGCGGCTATGAGTAGCAGCAACACAGCGCCGGCAATAAAGATATTTTTCAACTCACGCTGCCTGCGCACTTCTTCCGACTGAATAAGTTTGTCCTTGTTTAATAAAGCAATAGCCTTGTCTTTTTGCTCTGTTTCAAATTGCGCCTGCAGTTCCAGCAGCTTCCTGTTTTGCAGCCTTTGATTGACGGAGTCTTTCAACAACATGGCCTGCGATAGTGCCGTATAAGCACTTTTATAATCCCCCGACACAGAGTGGGTTTTCGCTATTCCTTCGAGGCAGATGAGTTGTTCATATTCCTGTTCCTTTACGCCCTTCACGGACTCAAACCCGGCAGTATAAGACTGTAATGCCCGTGGATAGTCCTTACTTTCAAAATAAGCATTACCCAGGTTATAAGAGGCAGTGGAAAGAAGGTTCATATTATCGATCTGTGTTGATACAGCTACCGCCTGTTTGAGGTAACTGATGGCTAACGCACGATTCCCTTTTTCCTGGTAAACATCAGATAGTGATATGGCAGTATTCGCCATATTCTGATAATCGCTATTGTCTTCTGCAATGCGCATTGCGTCAAGCAGGGTGGTTTCTGCGGCATCCTGATTTCCCAGTTTCAGGTACAGTCCGCCGAGATTGAGTTTACATATACCTATTTGCTGTTCGTTGCCCAATTCTGTTTGCAGTGCAAGTGCTTTTTCTGTCCAGGGCAATGCGGCCGTCCAGTTTTCCTGATACATGTATAGCTGCGAAAGGGAGATGCTGGCGCGGGCCAGCCGGTCTTTATTTTTTTCCGCTTCACTTAATTTTATTGCCTGCATCAGGTCGGCAAGTGCCGCTTCGTATCTTGCCGTGATGGTAAACAAGGTACCCCTGTTGATATAGATCAGCGCCAGCCTGTTGTTGTCGTTTAATTTCGTGGCAGCATCAAGCGCAAGATTGGTATAAGCGAGCGAACTGTCGTAGGCAGTGCTGCTTTGAAAGTATACACCGAGGTTAAGGCTGCATTGCGCAATTCCTTTAGTCCAGCCCGCTTTTTTCGCTGCTGCCAGGGCCAGTTTTGTCAATTTGATGGCACTGTCGGGCTGGTTAAACGCAAAGGTGGTACCCAGCTTTCTGAGTGCATTGATCCTTGCGGTATCGCTCGGTGCGGTTTGATATTCCTGGCGGTATTTCTCCTCATCGGTCAGTTCCTGTGCGGCTGTTGCCGAAGCGTTAACGGTAAGAATCAGAAAAAAAAGGCATCTGATCATGAAACGGTGTTTGAAGTACAATTGCATTCCGGCCGCTGCTGCAACTTAACAAAATTCAGCAAGGATATTCGTACTCGTAATATTTTGAACCTGTTTTTTTTAACCCACATTTTGCAGTTCAAAGCGGCAACGGGTTTAACCCCGACGTAGAGCTGCTTAGGGTTTGTGAAACATTTTCCTTTCTTGACAAATTGAGCAAACCCTTAGCAGCTCTAAGTCGCAGCGAAGCGGGATTTTTCCACTGAAAAATCCGGGTTTAATGGAAATATCCAGCTTCGCTGCGACCAGAAATTTCTAAGGAGGGTACATTTTTACAGGAGAAGAAAATATTTCACAAACCCTGAGCGGTGCTCTGAAAGCAGGGGATTTTTTCAGCGGTCACTTTCCATTGTCATTCCGTTGGGGATGATACTTGTAATAGTCGGGTCGTTGGGTTGTCTGCCAAATAAACTTGTAACCGGTATCCATTATTTCGATTTCATAAGGCCTTTTAATATGGAAAATACAATTAGCACTATAGAGGATGATCGCATTAATCATCATCATGAAAACGGTAAGCAGCCAAAGCAATCGTGTGAGGGTTTTGGGTGGTTTGAGTTGTATCACAAACTTGTTCAGGCAGAACACGGTGATCAGCCAAAACAAAAAGTAAACAAGCACATCGGTGAAGAATTCAAGCAGAAAAAACTGCAGTGACATTGAAGTATGCCAGCCTTCCCCTGCATAAGGAAACGGGAAGCCCCAGAATAAAGTGTCGCGCGCATCAACCGGTAGCGCATACCACCACTTGGTGAATATAAAAAAGGTAATAACGGTCAGGGGACAGACAACCCTCCAGATCAATTGCTTCATGAATCTTTTTTATTAAATGCCGGCAGACCGCTTCCTCTTTTTCATCTTACCACCATTATCTTTCCGGCAGCAACCATTTTTCCCGAACGTGTAACGGCATAGCAATAAATGCCACCGGTGAAATATTGTGCCTGCAAGGTAAGTTGATTTTTCCCCGGCACTAAAGAGCCGGTATAACAGACAGATCCTTTCAGGTTGAAGAGCTTCAGCTGAGAAGGCTGTTGAACCTGGTAGTGAATTACGGTTGATGCCTCTTCCATCACCGCCGACAATGCAAAATCATCATCTCCCAACACGGTATTGCTGCCTGTTCCGAAAGTGCTGTCCGGCGAATATTCCCACCAGTCATGATAATAGCCGGTGCTTTCGCCCATTCCCATATAACCTTTTGAAAGGATTTCGAGGCCTGTACCAAAGGCGCGCGGCGGACCCGGAAAATCTTCCTTGGCCGTCCAGGTATCGGTAAGTTGATCCCATTCCCAGAAATCACTGAACCATGCTTGCTGATTGCTGCCGCCGCCGATGTATCCTTTGTCTTTGAGTCCGAAGCCCGAACACGCGTCTTGGCCATTGCCGGGATAGTCTGCTTTCTGGGTCCAGACTTCTGATTCCGGATTGTATTCATAGAAGTCATCGTACAACGTTCCGGCAAAAGCGCCCACGCCAATATATCCGTATCCTGAGACTGCAAAGGCCACACACTCATATCGCGGCGCTCCGGGAAAATCCGGTTTTTGAGTCCAGGTATCGGTAGCCGGATTATACGCCCACAGGTCGTTGAGGTAACCGGTATCTCCCACACCTGTACCCACATAACCAGTATTGCCGATAGCGAAAGCCGCGGCATATCTTCTTGCAACAGGTATGGAAGCTACCTGTTGCCAGGTATTGATTTGCGGATCATAGGCCCAGAAGTCTGCCGTATTGAAATTGTTATTTACGTCGTAGCCGGTGCCCACATAGCCTTTGCCACCTGCAGCAAAGGCAACACCGGCAAATCGTGCCGTTCCGCCGAAATCGGCTTTTTGCGTCCACACATCGGTGACTGGATCATATTCCCAGCAATCTTTGTAAAAATTATTGTTGTATCCCCATCCGAGATATCCCTTGCTTCCGATTGAAAATGCTATGGAAGACCTTCTGGCTGTGCCACCGAAATCTGTTTTTTGAGTCCAGTATTGACCTACTGACAGCGAACTCCAAATGGCCAGTAACAGCGTGGCAGATAATTTTTTCACGGGCATTTTTTGAACTGCAAATCAACTAAGAAAAAATGTGTGCAAGGCAACCAGCGGCTGTACTCACTTCTTACTCATCAGTTCACCAATAAACTTCACAGGCGCGCTTCCGTAGCTGAGAAATTTTTCGTGAAAATCCTTCAGCGAATAAGCGCTGCCCTGTTGCTGCCTGTATCGTTCACGCAACGCATTGATCTCTGTGCTGCCGGTGAAATAGGAACACAGCTGCACCTGCGACACCATGGCACGGTGGTATTTTTCTTCTACCTGTGCACTTTCCTGGAACGCCTCCCTGGTAAGCAGGGTAACAAATTCATCCTTAGAATACTCCGTGCATTGCATATTGTAATCAATGATCACATTGCAGCATTCACGCAGGCTCCACTTATAAAACATGAGCCACATCTCCGGCTCTTCTTTCTTCCATCCATTCTCCAGCATCATGCGTTCCGTATAAACGGCCCATCCTTCCACCATGGCGCCATTGGCAAAAACGGCTTTTAAGACATCCGGCGATTTGCTGTTGTAAACACCCTGCAGACAATGACCGGGAATCCCTTCATGGATAGAAAGGATGCTGAGCATCCAGTTGTTGTTTTCGCGCAACTGACTCTCCGCCCGTTCGCGGGGTACAGCAGTAAGATCAGCGATGTTGTAATAGGTGACGGCTTTATGCTGATACGGCGGCGCCTGGCTGGCGCTGGCCAGCGACACACCACTCATGTAAGCCGGCATGATGCGAACCTGTAACGGATAGGCGGTATCGTAATTGAAAAGATCCTGTTTGATGATGAAGCGTTCCAGGGCCGTGATTTGATTTTTGATGGTGTCAACAAAATCTTCAGGTGCCGCATGATGTAATGAAACGGCATCAATCACTGCTTTGATGAGCAATAAGCTGTCTGCCGGTTTTGTTTTTGTGCCACCGTATTTTGGCCAAAGCTGATTGGCAAGTGCAAACATTTCATGGTGATAATTTTCCTTGGCTGCGGTGGCGAGCTGATAAATGTCTTTAGGTGAGTAGTCAGTAACCAGGTCATACTTAAATTTGCTGCTGTACAGTTTTTTGCCTATCCGGAAACTTCTGAACTGCATTTTTTTATCGGTGAGCATATCATTCAATGCGGCAACATAATTTTTGATGGCGGATACCGCGATGCTTACGCGTTTTTGCAGGGTGTCTTTTTCTGATTGGCTAAGTGTTGATGCCTTGATGGAATCTGATAAAGCTACTCCGAAAATATCCTGCCCACCGGCATTCTGATAGATGGCGAGTTCGGTGTATTCCCGTGTCGGCTGGTGAATCATTTGCAAGGCGGCAGCAAAATATTTATCGGCATGTTGCAGGTGAAGAGAAAGAATTCGAAGCTTTTCATTGAGCGGCGCATAATCCTGATGGATGATTTCATAGCATTCATTACTGAGGTTGTATGATGACGGATCCCATTCCTGAATGCTGAAAGTGTCAATGTACCAGATGGTTGCCCGTAGCTGGTTTTCCACGATTTTGTAATCTATCTTGTTTTTATCAGAAAGCAGATCATACTTGAATTGCTTCAGTGAATCAAGATACTGCCTCGAAAACGCCACATCACCGGCAAAGGCAGCACTGTCAGGCACTTTCAGCAAGTCGTAATACTTGCCATAACCGATACTGATGGCCGCTGCCGGATTTTGCTTCCAGTAGGCATCCAGGAATCTTTCGCTGAAAGCATTGAAAGACACATCAGGATTTCCTCCGGCTTCTCTCTTTTCCGGTTCGTTGCAGGCAAAATGAAAGATCAATAGTGCGATGGCACATGACATCACTAACCGGCGGGCGGCAAAGATTGCATTTTGTATCATGTCTGATTTTTTTGTGGCATAACAAAGGTAAATGAATTGGTCAGTAGCCGGCATGACAGGTGCCGGCCCAGAAAGATTGTCCGCAAACTTCGAGGGCAACGACTTGTGAATACTGGTTGGCAGTGGTATAGATTATGATGGCATTGGAAGGAAGAGCATGATTTGTGATGCCGTTACTATAAAGAAGGTGCCGCCGCTTCCGGTTTTTACATGACATGAAAAGAGCAACTGCGCGCAATAGTATTCCGATGTCCACTTTTATGGGATTGACTTCGATACAAAACTGCTGGACTTTTGTGAAGAAAAACGAAGTACAGAAAAACCTCCGGTAAATGAAAGTTCCCTTCGCTCACTTTACAAAAGCCACATCATGAAATTTTTTTTAGCCTTATTGATTGCCTTCTCCACCGTCACGGCAAAGGGACAGAATACATCGGTCCTCAAAAATAATTTTGGTGGCACTTCACGGCTTGGCGCCGTTGCCTTTGCGATCAACAACAAGGGTTATCTCGGCACCGGTTACCTGTATGATGGAGCAGAACATTATTTTAATGATTTCTGGGAGTATGATCCAACCACCGATGTGTGGACACAAAAAGCAGATTTCGGTGGCGTTGCAAGGCAGCTGGCCGTTGGTTTTTCCATCGGCAGCAAAGGCTACATAGGCACCGGTGCGGATATTGTTTTCAGAAAGGATTTTTGGGAATATGATCCCGTATTTAATAAGTGGACACAGAAGGCTGATTTTGGCGGGTCGGCAAGAGGTGCCTCCTTTGGTTTTTCTGTCAGCGGCAAAGGATACATCGGCGCCGGCACCGACGGCGCTGCGTATAGAAAGGATTTCTGGCAATATGATCCGCTTAGCGACAGCTGGTCACAACAAGCGGACTGTGGAGGCAGTGCGCGCTATTCGGCAACCGCATTCGGTATGGATGGCAAAGGATATGCAGGTACCGGGCTGGAAGGATTCACTTATAAAAATGATTTTTGGGAATATGATCCTGCGAGTGACACCTGGGAAAAGAAAGCCGATTTTGCAGGAACACCACGATATGGTGCTGTTGCCTTTTCCATCATCAAAGGATATATCGCAACAGGGTATGGTTCATCCGGCTATTGCAATGACATCTGGGAGTATGATGCACAGGCGGACAGCTGGACACAGCAAATTGATTTCGGAGGAAGTGCCCGGGTGAATGCCGCCGCTTTCTCCATAACAGGCAAAGCATATATCGCGACAGGTCGTGGTGCGGCTGCTACAGAAAATGACTGCTGGGATTATACTCCCGGCCTGTCAGCCGGCAGCCCGTGCCAGGCCCCGATTTTTTTATACTTGACGGACATTACTGCCGCCACAGCCGTGGTACACTGGACAGGCGCTGATAATGCTTTCAGCTATCGAATCCGGAAACGGCAGGTTGGTACGGCGACCTGGACATATTCCGCTGTAACAGCACCTTTAAATTTTAAGAAGCTCACGAATAATTTATCCAATACCATGTATGAAGTGCAGGTACAGACCTATTGCAATGCTGCTAAAACAGATTCGTCAGGATATTCTTCCTCCGTTTATTTTACTTCCGGCTGCAATATGCCGGTAATAAATATAGTGACGGCATCCGCCAATCCCATTTGCAAAGGCAGCAGTACCACCCTTACAATAGACGGTGTGCTGAATGATGCTGAAGGATGGACTTGGTATGCCGGGAGTTGTGGCGGAACACCGGCAGGGAGCGGCACATCTATCGCTGTAGCTCCGGAGGTCACCACTAAATATTATGCAATCGGTGAAGGAGGCTGCGCGTTAGCAGGAAGCTGTTACCCCGTGACGGTTAACGTCAACCCTGCACCAAAGGCAAAGATCGCAGCATTGGGAAACCTGGATATCTGCACCTCGGGATATGTTGATCTGCAGGCAGGCAGCGGCACTAATTTTTCTTATCAATGGAAGTTTAACGGAGCCAATATTGGTGGTGCAACAACACAAGTCTATCACGCTACGGAGGCGGGCGATTATAAAGTGAAGGTGTCAAACAGTGCGGGCTGTACGAATACATCCAAGGCCACCGCGGTGTACACCAGTTGCAAAATGAATTCTTCGGATATCAACAAGCAATCAACGTCGGCGCTTGTTCATCCGAATCCCGTTCAGTCAACTGCAATAGTATCTGTTTTCTTATCCAAAGCGTCGGATGTTTGGGTAGCCTTATATGATGGCACCGGAAGCAAAAGGCAGACATTACTGGAAGAACGGGTAGGTGCAGGCACATACAACCTCCCACTGCAGCGCAACGGACAGAGCAAAGGGTTTTACTTTCTTAAAGTGGTGATCACGGATCCCGCTAAATCAACAAAGGATGAAGTGATAATAAGGAAAGTGATTTTTGAATAACTAAGACCTGTTTCCTTTTCCCGGATTTTTCAAAGGAAAAATCCGGGCTGAATTCCCGGCAGGCAATTGCCATCTATTGTAGGCATAATAAAGGATCCATTCAGGATCAGCATATTCCGGCGGTTAACGCAAACAATTTATTATAAGCTTACAGCGTCCGCTTCACTTCTGTCTCCTCATAGCCTTCAATCACGTCGCCGGGTTTAATATCGTTGAAGTTCTTGATGGCAATACCGCATTCCTGCCCGCTGGTGACATCTTTCACATCGTCTTTAAACCGTTTGAGTGATGCCAGTTCGCCGGAGTATATCACGATACCATCCCGGATGAGACGGACCTTTGTATGGCGCGTGATTTTTCCTTCCGTCATGAAGCAACCTGCCACAGTTCCCACCTTCGTCACTTTAAACACATCGCGCACATCGGCATTGCCAACGATCTTCTCTTCAATCTTTGGTTCCAGCATGCCTTCCATGGCGCTCTTAAGTTCATCAATGGCATCGTAGATGATGGAGTATAAGCGTATTTCAATATTCTCTTTCTCCGCAATCTTACGGGCGCTTTGTGATGGACGCACCTGGAATCCGATGATGATGGCATCAGATGCAGAGGCCAGCAATACATCAGACTCCGTGATCTGTCCGACGGCTTTATGGACCACATTCACCACAATTTCCGCAGTTGACAATTTCTGCAGAGAATCGGTAAGTGCTTCCACCGACCCGTCGAAGTCCGCCTTCACAATAACATTCAGTTCCTTAAAGTTGCCGAGTGCAAGGCGGCGCCCGATTTCATCCAGCGTGATGTGTTTTTTGGTACGGATACCCTGTTCGCGTAAAATCTGCTGGCGTTTATAGGCTGCCTGTTTGGCTTCCTGCTCATCATCAAATTCCTTAAACTTTTCTCCCGCCTGTGGAGCGCCATCAAGGCCAAGTACCAAAACGGGTGATGAGGGTCCGGCTGTTTTCATGCGTTGTCCGCGTTCATTGAACATCGCTTTTATTTTTCCAAAGTGGCTGCCAGCCACAATCAGGTCGCCGGTATTTAAAGTTCCTTCCTGCACCAGCAGCGTGGCAACATAGCCACGTCCTTTGTCGAGTGTTGCCTCAATCACCGTTCCGCTGGAGAACTTATCAGGATTGGCTTTCACGTCAAGCAATTCCGCTTCCAGCAGGATTTTCTCCAATAAACTCTCCACGCCTGTTCCCTGCTTGGCGGATATTTCCTGCGACTGGAATTTACCTCCCCATTCTTCCACCAGTATATTCATGCCTGCAAGCTGTTCACGGATTTTTTCCGCGTTAGCACCATGCTTGTCCATTTTGTTGAATGCAAAAATCATCGGCACGCCGGCAGCCTGTGCATGGCTGATGGCTTCTTTTGTCTGCGGCATCACACTGTCATCAGCTGAAATAACAATCACGGCAATGTCTGTGATTTTGGCACCGCGGGCACGCATGGCGGTAAACGCTTCATGTCCTGGTGTATCGAGAAACGTGATTCGCTTTGTGTTGGGAAGAATTACCTCGTAGGCGCCGATATGCTGCGTGATACCACCTTTTTCACCCGCCACCACATTCGTTTGACGGATGTAATCGAGCAATGATGTTTTACCATGATCCACATGACCCATAATCGTTACGATAGGCGCGCGTGGTTTCAGATCTTCCGGATTATCCTCTTCTTCTTCCTCAAATTCGTCTTGCTCTTCAACGCTGATAAATTGAACATCCGTTCCAAATTCATGTGATACCAGTTCTATGATTTCAGCGTCAAGCCGCTGATTGATAGAAACGATGATGCCGAGGTTCAGACAGGTTTTGATGACCTCTGTTACCGGCACGTTCAGCAGGTTGGCCAGTTCCGCCACGGGAATAAACTCCGTGACATGAATGACCTTTTTTCCGTCCTGTACGTCTTCCGCACCGGTGGCGGCCTCTTCTCGTTTCAGGCGGCGATACTTTGCTTTTGCGCTCTTACCCTTCGTGGTGCCACTGAGGCGTGCCATGGTCTCGCGAATCTTTTCCTGTATCTCCTTGGTGGAAACTTCCTGCGGTTCATTTGGTGTGAGCGGTGTTCTCTTGCCTGCATCCCTTCGCAGTGGCGGACGACGGTCGTCTCGTTTGATCATCGGCCTGTCGGCGCGCGGTGCAAGTGGATTTGGCGTTGCGCCGGGTTTTGTTGCATCCGGTTTATCGGATGTATAGATGCGTTTGCGTTTTCGCTTTTCTTTTCCCGCCTTGATGATATCTGAATAGTCTGCCGGTTTGCTTTTGATAGCATCCAGATCAAGCTTGCCGATCACCTTAGGCCCATCGAGTTTGCCGTATTCGGTCTTCCTCACTTCAACGGAAGGGGTCTCCGTTTTCGGTTCAACGGTTGGTGTGCCGGTTTCTTTATCAATTTCAGTGGCAGGCAGTTCAGGCGTTGTGGTATCTGCTACAGGTGCTTCGGTAGCAGGTAGCTGATCCTGTGGAGTAACGGATAAATCGGGTTCTTCGGCGGCTTTTTCTTTACCTTTTTTGGTGGCGCGCTTTTTCTCCGGTTTTGTTTTCTGATCTAATTTATCGAGGTCAATCGTGCCTACTATTTTGGGTCCTTCCAGCTGCTCCACTTTCGTCTTCGACACTTCCGCCACAGTCTTTTCTTCAGCCGGTTCTTTCACCATCTTCTCCGCCGGCGTGATAATTTCCGTGGTCTCTTTAGCCGGCGTCTTTTTATCTGCCGGAGGAAGATTTTTAATGAGCACTTCGGCATCCGGTTCCGTCTTCTTTCTCGCCGTAACAACAACTTCTTTCTCCTTTTCCTTTTCAAAGATTTTAGAACCGAGGCTGATCTTATCGGCCTGCAGTTTATCTGCGCGGTCCTGCGAAAAATCACGCAATAGCAGGGTATGCATTTCCTTGCTGATTTTGATGGTGGGTTTGCTTTCCACCATAAAACCTTTTTTCTGGAGATGCTCAATCAGGTGTGTCCAACTAACGTTCAGTTCTTTGGCTACTGCCTGTATACGTACTTCTGATGTTGATACTTCAGCCATTTATGTTGCTGTTCCTCTAAAAATTTAGTGGGCAAAGATCGAATTAAAAAACCACTTTGCGCCGGTTAAATGCTATGCTCAGGCCATTGATACAATCCCAGTTACGCTACACTACTTCTTTCCTTCCTGGTCAAACTCCGAACGCAGGATGCGCAACAGTTCATTGATCGTCTCTTCTTCCAGGTCGCTGCGCCGCATCAGTTCATCGCGGCTCAGCTCCAGCACGCTCTTCGCGGTGTCACAACCGATGCCCTTCAGGGTATCAATGATCCAGCCGTCGATTTCATCTGAAAATTCATCAAGATCAATATCGTATTCTTCATCCTGCACATCGCGGAACACATCAATATTATAGCCCGTAATCCTGCTGGCCAGCTTGATGTTTAATCCGCCTTTACCCTATGGCAAGCGAAACCTGGTCGGGTTTCAGGTACACATAGGCGCGCTTGTTTTCCTCGTCAATTTCCATGGATGAAATTTTTGACGGTACAGGCCACGCGTGATGAAGAGCTGTGTATTGTTGGTGTAGTTGATGATGTCGATATTTTCATTGTGCAGTTCGCGAACGATGCCATGAATGCGGGAACCCTTCATTCCTACGCAGGCTCCAACTGGATCAATGCGGTCATCATATGACTCCACGGCCACTTTAGCACGCTCACCCGGTTCCCGGGCGATCCGTTTGATCATGATCAGGCCATCAAAAAATTTTTGGCACTTCCTGCTCCAGCAACTTCGCCAGGAAAGCATTGTCGCTGCGTGACAGCATCACCAGCGGTGTGTTGTTCTTCATGTCAACGCCCTTTACCACTGCGCGCACATTATCTCCTTTTTGAAAAAGTCAGAGGGAATTTGTTCATTTTTTGAAAGCACCAATTCATTGCCTTCATCATCCAGCAACAGTGTTTCCTTTTTTCCATACCTGGTAAACTTCGCCGGTGATGATTTCGCCCACCCTGTCCTGGTATTTTTTATACAGCTCTTCCTTTTCAAGTTCTGAAACCCGTGATGCCAGTGTTTGTTTGGCGGTGAGGATGGCGCGGCGCCCAAATGATTCAAGTGTGATTTCTTCAATGGCCTCTTCTCCTACTGAATAATCAGGCTCGAGTCGAATGGCTTCGCTCAGCTCAATTTGCATGTTAGGATCTTCCACGGTGCCGTCTTCCACAATCGTGCGGCGGCGCCATATTTCAAGATCTCCTTTTTCAGTGTTTACGATCACATCGAAGTTGTCGTCGGAACCGGGCTTCTTCAGGGAGTGTCCGAAAAACATCTTCAGCACCTTCATCATGGTGGGCCGGTCGATGTTTTTAAAATCCTTGAATTCTGAGAATGATTCAACTAATCCTTGGCTGTTCATGGTAAGCGGTTTAAGAATTTAAAATTTGATGACGATGTTGGTTGATTTAATGTGCAGAAAAGAATTTCCGGTACCAGGAGATTTATCTTTTCGCTTTTGCTGGGATGATTTCTTCCACAATGATCTTCTCTTCATCGGCGTACAGTAGCGTCCGGACTTTTTCATTCCCGACAACAATAGTATCTACCTCGCGACCCACGCACTTTTTGTATTACCAGCCACCTGAGCGGTTCACCCATTCCAGGCGACGATACCTCGAGGGTATGTTCCTCTGAAAACGGAAAGTCTTTGTCGAGTTCCTTTTGCAACCCACGGCTTATCCACGCGCAGTCTTCAATAGTGATATGCGGGTCGCGGTCCACAAATACCTGAACGAGTTGTCCTTTCCGTACCTTCAACTCCACCAGGTAGCTATCCTTTTGAGGCAGTAATGTTGCTAACACTTCCTTGATCCGTTCTTCGAGGTCAATCATGATGCATGTATGGAAAATAAAAGAGGGGACGTTGGTCCCCTCTAATCAATCAGGGTGCGAATATAAGCTATAATCCGGGATTTGGAAATTTTGAAACAGCATTTTGCTGATCTGTCCCGCTGGGCAACGCAAATTTTCCATTCAAAAATCAGGAAGGATCACTGAAATGATTATCAGGATGCAATTTCTCATAAAAGGATGCAGAATAGCTAAAGACACTGCAAAAGCATACTTCATTGGAACATCGCCTGCTTGCACTTTGCCGGAAACTTCAAATTATCCTGTATATTATATAAAAAGCGGTTATTTTTATCACAGGCCGCTGCGTTTTTGTCCATCATCTTGAGTAGTTACGAACCCTTTCCCCCAAACCAGTTTGTGATGCTGCATCTTCATTTGTCAAATACGGTTTTCAGTCTTTTATTCCTGCAATGCGTTTTCATGACTGCCGGTGTTGGCCAAACGGCTCCGGTAAAAGAATGGGATAAAAGTTATGGCAATATCAGGAGCGATGACATGTATATACTCATACAGACCAATGATGGGGGGTACTTGTTGGGGGGTGATTCCGATTCACCTCTTGGCGGCGATAAATCACAAGGCTCACAGGGACTGAATGACTATTGGATTGTGAAAACCGATGCGTGGGGTAATAAACAATGGGACAGGCGATTTGGAGGAAATTCAAATGAAGAACTATTTAGTGTATTGCAGACAACCGACAATGGGTTTTTACTGGGAGGCTGGACACAATCAAATGTTAATGGTGATCAGACACAAGTCAGTCGTGGCGGACGTGATTATTGGATTGTCAGAACAGATGTGAATGGAATTAAATTATGGGACAAAAGATTTGGTGGTCCTGATGATGATGAAATGCGCGCTATGATATCAACGGCTGATGGCGGATTCCTGCTGGCCGGTGAATCGCGGTCTTCCATCGGAAGCGAAAAATCACAGAATAATCATGGCGTCTACGATGTATGGGTGGTGAAAACCGATAGCTTGGGTAATAAACAGTGGGATGCTTCCTATGGCGGCACCGATGATGACCGGCTGAATGCCGTGCAGCAGACACCCGGCGGAGATTATATTTTAGGGGCATGGACGATCTCACCACCCGGCTTTGATGTTTCGGAAGCGGGGAAAGGTTCTACAGACATGTGGCTGGTGAAAGCGGATGAGAACGGGGCGAAGTTGTGGGACCACCGTTTTGGAGGCAATGACAATGAGTACCTATACGCACTTGATCAGACAAAGGATAACGGATTCATACTGGCCGGTTATACAAGGTCAGAAATTAATGGCGATGTAACCGTAGCCGGAAAGGGAGCCTACGATTTTTGGCTGGTAAAAACGGACAGCAATGGCATGAAGCTTTGGGACAACCGGCTGGGAGGGCCTTCCGATGATAAAGGAAAATCCATCTATGAGCTGGAAGATGGTGGCTTTATCATTGGCGGCTGGTCAGAATCAGATGCGGGCGGTGATAAGTCGCAGGGCACACAAGGACTGACGGATTATTGGCTGGTGCGGACAGACCAAACGGGTAATAAAATATGGGACCTGAATTTCGGCGCCAACAATGACGAGCGTCTCCATGATGTGCCTCCCACTGCGGAAGGAGGATTTATCATTGGCGGTCATTCAAGTTCCGGTATGAATGGTGATAAGTCGCAACCAAACAAAGGGCTCAGTGATTACTGGGTTATCAAACTTGCAGCAGAGGTACCAACAGCCATCTTTTATGCGGATGGTGATGGCGATGGTTTCGGAAATATATTGGTTGATACAGTGGCTATGTTTGCTCCTGATGGTTTTGTAAGTGATAACACCGATTGCAATGATCAGAATGAGAACGTGAATCCGCTGGCAGTTGATGTCTGCAACCTGGTTGACGATAATTGTAATGGCCTGGCCGATGAGAACAGCTTTGTGGCGACGCTTTCTCCGGCCGGAACAACGGAAGTGTGCAAAGGAACCGATGTCACGCTGTATGCTGACAATGCCGTTGGGCTTTCCTATCAGTGGATCAGGAACGGTATAATCATCAGCAATGCCAGCAACAGTTCTTATACAACCAGCCAGCAGGGAAGTTACCAGGTAATAGAAAGCAATACATTCAACTGCCTCTCCACATCACCTTCCACCACGATTAATACACTTAGCAAGCCCGATGCTGTCATCACTCCAGCGGGCAACCTTGATATTTGCACAACAGGATCAGTGTTGCTCCAGGCAAATGCCGGGGCCAACCTTAGTTATCAATGGAAAAAAGATGGTAACAAGCTGAATGGAGCCACTGCACAAAACTATACTGCTGCTGTGGCTGGCGCTTACAAAGTGGTGGTGACAAAGAAAAATGGTTGTAAAAAAACGTCGTCCGCAGTAACAGTTATTAAATCGTGCCGTTCGACTGCTGGGGATGATTTGAAACTTACTGAAGGCATCGCCGTTTACCCTAATCCATCCAATGGCGATTTCATTATTGAGTTCCCGGGGTTACAATACAATAACCTTGCAGCGGGCAATGAAATTGTTTTGGCTGCGGTTAAAATGATAAATAACCTTGGGCAGGTCATGTATGCTGAAAGCATTGCTCCGGTAACTGATGCAATGACCATCGGATTGCCTGTCGAAGCTGCTATTCTTCCCAATGGAATATATGCTTTGCAGGTTATGATTAGCTGTAAAAACAGCCCGGAACCGTTTCAATGGATACAACAGGTGGTGATTGAAAGGTAGAGTTCTTACTGAAGTATTTCTTTCATGCAATAATCCGGTTGAGCCCGCATGCTGCAATTCAAAACATTAGTGGGCATCGTCCCTCCGTAGAATTGCTTAGGGTTTGTGGATCATTTTTTTTCTTGTAATAAGAAGTAACCGCTTAGCAGTTCTTAGTCGTGGCGAAGAGGGATCTTTTCAAAAAAATCCGGGTTGAATCATATCCGGCATTGGCGTAGTTAAATGTTGCTATTGACTCTTGTTGTGTTGAAGCAACTGTTTTTAGAGGCACCCTGGTGCCTGAATAAGTAACCCTGATTCCAAAATATGATTTTCAGAAAATTTAATTCGTTGCATCATACTGCGAAGTGGATGATGCCCACCGCTGCTGCAATAGGTTGCCCGGTTGTCTTCAATATTTTTTCATGGTTCATTGGCGTCATCATGCTCTTTACAGGCGGCATCCGTTCAGCATCCGCCCAACAACCCAATATCCTCGTCATCGTACTCGACGATGCGAGGTACGATATGTTTCAGCCTAATGGCGGGCCTGCTTTTTTTACTACTCCTTCCATCAACAGAATAGCCGAAGAAGGAGTAAACTTCCGGTATATGGGTGCAACCAGCTCATTGTGTGTGCCGAGCAGGGCTTCCATGTACACCGGCCTATATGCTCATCATCATGGCGCGGTTGACAATGGCACATCCCCTAAGCCTGGATTAACCTATGTGTCTGGAATTTTGCGGGACGCAGGATACTACACCGGTTTTGTTGGCAAATGGCTGCTGGGAAAAAAGCTGCCGGACACACCGCAGGGATTCGACTACTGGGCGGTAACAGATGATGACGAGCACCTTGATCCGCCAATACATTTTAATGACAGCAGTACCATTACCTACACCGGGCATGATGCAGTAATTTACACGAACCTTGCCATTGACTTTCTTGATAACAAGGTTCCGCAGGGAGCGCCTTGGCTGCTGTATCTCTTTCATCGTGTTCCACATCTACCTTATGAACCGATCAGCACAGAAGACAGTTTATACCAGTTTGCGCCACTCGCGTTTCCGGACAATTATCAGCCCTATCATAAAGACTTTCCTTCGTACTTATATCCGGGCCATCAATTTGAAGGCGATTCTACGGCACTTGATCAGGTCATACGCGATTATTATGAAACTTGTCATGCCGCAGAGTACAGCGTGAACCGTTTGCTTTCGCATCTCGATTCCATTAATGTGCTCGATAATACAATGATTATTTTCTCCAGCGACAATGGATACATGCTGGGGGAACATGACCTGGAGAAGAAAACGCTTTCTTATGATGAATCGATGAGGTTGCCTCTCTTTATTCGCTACCCGGCGTGGTTTGCACCCGGAAGCGTAGTAACGGATGAGTTTGCGGCGAATATTGATTTTGCACCAACCATGCTGGAGGCAGCCGGTATTCCTGACACTTTTAATATGGATGGCCTTTCGTTACATCAGCTGGCAGAGGGGCAAGTGCACCGCAGCGTTTTTTTTCTCGAAAATTATACGGTCAATGGCATCAACTGGGAAGCGGTTCGTTCAATGGACTATGCGTACATCTACAGCTATTGCAATTCATTGACAGAGGAGTTTTATGATCTTACTGCCGATTCGGATGAAAATCACAACCTGATTATGAATCCGGATTACGCCGGTATTATTCAACAGTTTCGGTTAAAACGCGACAGTATCCGTCTCGCTACGAATGATACCATCCCGATACTGCAAAAACTGCAGCCTTCAATCTGAGTTTTACGAGGACGCTGACAGTGACGGGTATGGCAATCCTCAGGTATTTATCAGGTCTGCTGCCACGACTACAGGGTATGTTGCCAATAACAAAGACTGCAATGATCCAGTTGCCGGTGGAGCGTTAATTCATCCGGGAGCGCCGGAACGGGAAAATGGTTTGGATGATGACTGTGACGGTTTAACAGATGAGCCATCCGTATTTTATATTGATACAGACCTGGATGGATTCGGAACACTCCAGTCCAACATTGTGGCCATTGAGGTGCCACCCGGATTTTCAGCTGACAGTACTGATTGTAATGATGATCCGCTTTTTGGGTGGTGCCACTGTTTATCCCGGGGCACCTGAACTGCTCAATGAGATAGATGATAATTGCAACGGTCTTACGGATGAATCATTTGTTTATCAGGATGCCGACCACGATGGTTATGGAAATCCATTAGTGTTTTCAAATGCGGAAGACTCATTGATGGGCTACGTGGCTGATAATACCGACTGCAATGATAGTTTCCAGGCAGGCGGTGCGGCGATACATCCCAATGCAACGGATATCTGCAATGGCATTGACGATGACTGCAACGGACAGATAGATGACAATAAAATTGTGGCAACCATCAGCCCGGCAGTGTCGGTTGCGGTTTGCAACAGCACGGATGTTGTGTTTAGTGCCAATTCCGGTTCGGGCATTAATTATCAGTGGTTGAAAAACGGTTCCGCCATCAATGGTGCAACAGGCAGCAGCTATACCACTACCAAGCACGGCGACTACCAGGTAATGGAAACCAATAGCTTCAATTGCCTTTCCACATCGCCGAAAACCACGCTGAGTACATTAAATAAGCCGGCCGCCACCATCACGCCGCTGAGCAGCCTCGACATTTGTGTAACCGGTTCCGTCAAGTTGCAGGCTAACAGCGGATCGGATCTCAGCTATCAGTGGAAGAAGGGCAGCACGCCGATCAGTGGGGCAACCAAAAAGAACTATACTGCAACGGCTACCGGCACCTATAAAGTGATTGTAACAAAAAGCAATGGCTGTGAAAAAACTTCCGATGGCGCGAAGGTGACTCAGTCCTGCAAAGAATACCTGGTGGCTGCTGCCGCTGAGAATGAAACGTTTACCTTATACCCCAATCCATCCGGTCATACTGTTACTGTTTATTTTTCGCTCGGCAATGAAATGCTGAACTGTAATGCAATCATCAGCCTGAAGGATTTGATGGGACGTGAAGTATTTGCCAAGAATGTCAGCATCGTTAATGGCATGCTGCTGAGCGAAATGGAACCATGGAATAATACAGTGAATGGCATCTACCTGGTTTCATTGATCATTCAGGATGATGCCTATACCGGCAAGAACCGGCAATGGATCAAACCAATAGTATATCAGCAATGAAGTACAGCCTGAATTTTCCATGGCAAAATCACGCTTCGCTGTATCGGGCTTACACCTACTGCCGTTTTAAAAGGCAAAAGGGTGGGTCAGTGGGCAAATCGCATCTCAGTAAGTAAAAGTAACACCTGCTCCGGCGCCAAAATGACTGTCATAGTTGGCGGATGCTGACCATCGCTTTGTAATAATATACCGGAGGCCTGCCTCATACTCCATATCGGTATTCCACATCACATCAAGGCGCAGCCGTGAAGTTAGCGCAAGATCATGCCGGCTCACCTGGAAACGAAGCTTGCCTGTGTGATCAATCCGAAAATCGGTCTGCAAAAAAAACGGCAGCAGGTATTGTATGCCCAGAGTAGCAACAGCAGCCGTTTCAGCAGCTGTTGTATCACCTGCTTCATGATGTTTGCTTTCCTCCATCCTGATATCAGTACCAACATATGCTTTTAAGTATTGCATGCGGCCGAAATAGCGACCTGCTGTTATTTCAGTTTCATAGTCTTTTTTATAATTCATCATACCCATTCCATGCAGCGCATAATCTTTATTCATCAGCATGGCTTCAGCAAAAAGCCCCTGTGAATGTGCCGCAAGCGATCCATGAAGATGAATCATTCTATCATCCTGTTCAAATTTTCTGTTCGCCTCTTTAGCGGGATCAATCTGTGCGTTGGGTGAAGCGGCCCCTACGCTGAACACCCGGCCCATGCCGCTCATCATATGGTACAGAATGTGGCAATGGAAAAACCAATCGCCCTCATACGGTGCGGCGAATTCAATGGTATCGGTCTCCATCGGCATGACATCAAGCACGTTTTTTAATGGAGCAAACGCGCCTTGCCCGTTCAACACCCTGAAAAATTGTCCATGCAGGTGCATGGGATGCCGCATCATAGAGTTGTTGTACATGATAATCCGCACATTATCACCACGACGGATGAAAATCTTATCGCTTTCAGAAACTGTTTTATCGTTGATGCTCCATTGGTACCGGTTCATGTTGCCGGTAAGTTCAAAACGTAATTCGGTAAAGGGGGCATCCGGCAATGTGGTGGCATCCGGCGCGCGTAACATGGTATAGTTCAGGGTTTTTATTTTTTTGGGTAACTCGCCGGTATGCGTCGGTGAATGGTGTTGCATTTCTTCCTCCGCTTTATTTTTTGTTTTTTTCTTTTCCCCACCGGTTATTTCGGGATACATAACCACATTCATGTCCATGCTTTGAGCTCGCATTTGCATCCCCATGTCATCCATGCTGCCATCAAAATTCATCATACCATTCATCATCTTCATCCCGTCAAAATATTTTAAAGGAGGAAGGACAGGTGCAGGCATGCTCATCCCATCACCGATCCAAAGCGAGGTGGCTGAAGTGCGGTCCTCCGCCGTTGCTCTCAATTCATAACGCATGTTATCCGGTATCGTAACGATCACATCATACGTTTCCGACACTGCGATAATCATCCTGTCGGCAACAACCGGTACCACCTCCATGCCATCGGATGCCACCACCTGTAACGGGCTTCCCGCAAATTGCAGCCAGAAGTAGGTGGACGCAGAACCATTGATGATGCGTAACCGGATAATTTCTCCGGCTTCTATGGTAGATAGCTGTTGTGAAGTTTTACCGTTTATGAGAAAGCGGTGGTAGTACACATCCGAAACATCCATGGCCAGCATCCTCAGCCATTCCTGTTTTGCCTTGGTGCCCCAATGACCGTTGAGCGTTGCTTCTCCCCAGTTTTGCGTTGCCTGTTTTTTTATGGCATACCAGTCATTCGCGCTTTTCAGTGAGCGTAATACTTCCTGCGGCTTTTCATCCGTCCAGTCACTGAGCAGGACAACAAATTCCCGCATAGGCGCGGTTTCTTTTTTGTGTATGATCAGTGCACCGTAGAGTCCTGACTGTTCCTGCAATGC
>JBGAWA010000011.1:0-61371 GCA_044227805.1 Chitinophagales bacterium
CTCCTGTAGGGGTTGCTTTTACATTGATCACTATGGTATTGGTATCTGTACAACCGCTTGGCGCCTGCGTTACTACGGTGTAGGTATTGTTGCCGGCTGCGGTAGGTGTAACAGTTACATCACCGGTGATATTATTCAATCCGGAATAGGTAGTGGCAGGTATGGAACCCGAACCACCGGAATATGTATGTGAGAAGTTACCTACAACGTTGCTGTAAATATTAAGAGCAAAGGAGGTAAGCGTGGGTTGATCACCGCTGGCATCATCCGCTACGAATAATGTCCATTGGCCATCAACAGGGCAACCGCTGATGGCAGTGGCAGGCAGTGAATAAGATCCAGATCCCGTACCGCTGGCGAGTCCGGGCGCGGTGTTATAAAGACCTTCAGTCCTGTAAGGACCAACCCCTACTGTTGCGGAGGTTATTGTATTAATGTTCGTGGTGGCATCTGTAGCCAGTATGGTACCGGCATAACCGGTGGAACCGGAACCGGCACCATTGTCAGTACTTAATTCCAAAGTGCCGCAGGAAGAAGGACCCACTAAATACATGTCCACATCATTGTTCCAGGTGGTGGAAATTGAAACCGTCACCTTCACAATGCTGGAGGCATCAATAGTTGCCGCTCCGGCGCCTGAAAGGGTGAGGTTGGTATTCAGACCGGTTAGCGAGTTGTCGGGTACCAATGAACTGATGGTGCCGGTGGAAGCAGAAACATTGTAAGGCGGCATACCGGGAATACCGGCAGTGGCCGTGGTGGAAAGGATGGTTGGTTCACCAAGACAAATGATAGATGGTATGCCGATAGCACTGGCTACTACTTCTGGATTCACCGTTAGTACTTTAGCGGAAGAGGTGGTGGTACAGGTGAAGGAAGTAACTTTTACTGCATAGCTGCCTGCTGCGGTGGCTGCATAAGTAGCATTGGTGGCGCCAATGATGTCATTGCCGTTCAGCGTCCATTGGTAGGTGGGTGTGGCCGCATCAGTGGTGGCATGATAAAGTTGTGCATTAGGCGCGCAAACGGAAAGCGGTGTGGCTTCTGTAATGCTGGCTGTTGGGACGGCGTATATTTTCAGGTTAAATACATTGTCAGTAGTATCCTTGCTTAAATCAGCTGAGCAATTAATGATACACCGGTACCAGATGGTATCGGCCGGTGTGGTCAGTGAAACAGCCTGTGTGGCTGCTGTGCCAAGGTTAACAGGACTGGTGAAGGCAGCATCCTGTGAGGATTGCCATTGGTAGGTAATTGTGATACCGGTGTTTACGCCGGTGATGGATAAGGTGGAGGAACCGCTGCCGCAGAATGACCTGCATTGGTAGCGCTTACATTACCGGCAACCACTGCACCGCAGGACGGCGGTGCGAATTCATCACTGCCGATATCCGTTGCACGGGTGTCGCAGTCAATATCATCCGTAACAGATACGGTGATAGCAGCATCATTCAATGGTAATTGGTTGCATTAGCAGCTACAAGGTGTAAGTCGGATGGAATGAAGCAAACACCGGATCAACCTGTAAGGTAGTCTGACTGGGATTGGGTGCTGAACCGGCACCATCACGTCCTGTTTCTGTAGTCCAGTTCGCCAGAGATGTTCTTGATGTGCCCACCGTTCCACCGGTAATACCAATCTGGTAAGTTCCGGGTCCAGCACCGGTACAAACAAAGTTGTTGTGATCGGATGTGATGCCTGCGTAATTACCTACTGTGGAAGAATAGTTGAGCGATACACAAGCAAATTTCACCGTGGCACTTGTATTACCGAGTTGTTTATTGACAAGAATGTTGTTGCGCAACTCTACCGAGGTAGGAGCAGAAGAAGCCGTTACCGCTACGCAGGCTTCTGTTTGAGTAGCAGCTGTGGCACCGGCAATCGTTCCTTGCATCATCACCGTGTTATAATAAAGTTTTGTGGTCGATCCTGTTCCGCCACCGAGTATGATACCTGCACCAAAATCGCCAGAAGTACCATTCGCCATAACTCCGCTGACCATGTTGTTGGCCAGGATGCTGGTGCCTGAAGTGGCCGCCGCAACGGCGATACCAACAGCAGAGAAAGTTCCTGAATTCACGACACTACCAATGGTATTCTTAGTTACCGTGGCATTGGTTACTTCATTACCGCTAGCAGTAGTGGTGCTCACCGATGTACCCATTCCCAATGAAATACCAAAGACATCCGGTGATCCGGCTTGTGCGATGTTGGAAACATTATTCCTCGAAATTGTGATGTTATTTTCAAAACCTACCCAGATACCACCCCTAGTATTCGCGCTGGTATTGATGAGGTTCTGATTGATAACTGTGCCCTGGTTTTTGGTTCCTGTGCTTAAACCTTGCGAGTAGATGCCATACTGCACACCGCTGATGTTATTATTTATATAAGAGTTGCCGTTGTTACTGGTACCGAGACTGGATGTACTGATAGAGGTCGAACCGCAACCCACACCAAATAAGGTCTGCGTTACGCCGCTGCCGGTCAGGTTACAATTCATGATGGTATTATTGGTGGCACCATCGCCACCTGCCGTTGTCTGCAACCATACCACTGCACTGGATGTCCCGGCATTGGTATTTGATTGTCAGATCACGGCTGGCCGCTACATTGGGGCAAACGGTATTGGAAGTAACGGAAGTGGATCCGTCAATCACCACATTATCCGCTCCGTTGATGGTAATCAGTGCTGAAGCACTGGAACCTGTTAAGGTTGCTGTAACGGTTGGCTTAATGGTAAGTGTATAAGGACCGGCACTGCAACCGTTGTAATTGATGGGATTCAGTGTAACGGCATTTGTTTCCGTAACGCTGGCGTCAATGATATTGGCCGTCACATTACCTGACATGCCACTTGTATTAATCGCCAGGAAGAGACTGCTGGCCGCGCCACTGAGACTGGTGTAGGTGCCTGACGCTCCGATCGTTACCGTGCCGCTTAAACCTGCTGCAATAATGGTATAGCTGGATGGCGTACCACCGATGGAAGTTACACCCTGTGCCTGTAAATCTACCGTGGTGGGTGTAGCGCCAACAAATGTTCCGGCATTGATGCCCACATTCGGCGAAGCAGCACTATCTGAGGCTACCACAAAATACTGAATCACATCCCCTGCCGTTACAGCGGCTTGCAGCAATGCATAGTTGGTAGTGAAACTAAACGGAGAAGCGGAGTTGGAAGCTTCCACGTACTTCCAGCCATTATTAGCTGATGTGTTTCCAGTAAATGCATTGGCATCTGTTGATTTCTTAAAGTACAATCTTGGCTTGCTGCCGGCGGCAGTCTTCACGCCGCTTGCATCGGTAATAGTGGACGACAAATTCCTGTCTGAGTACAGAAGTATTACCCAAAGCTGTATGCAATAGCGGGTCCTGTAAGGTCAGCGGCAATACCGTCAAATTCATCTGCTCCCATATCCGGTGCAGTACCACCTGAAGGAAATCCGGCAGTACCTCCGGGATATCCGGCACTTCCAAATCGAATGTGGCCATCATAGTCATCGGTCACGGTGGGTGAAAAGACTTGCCGCGCCACTTTCAACCTGAGTGGTTAAACCTGCCACCATGTGAAGGAATACCGAACTCGATCCTGTTAAACTTTGGAAGAAAACACCCGGTGTTGTTGAAACAGTTTCGGTAACGGATGCCTGATCTCGTGTTGACATGAAAGCTTTATAGGATCCGGCCCCCGACATCACACTGAAGGGATTGGTGAAGGTGGACTGTTCCTTCAACATAAATCAGTCGGGTAGCGCCCGGAGTGCCTGCATAAACAGGTTATTGTTTGATGAAGTGGTATAGTTAGCTGGAATAGTCCCTGCCGTACGGTTCTTCTTAATGCAGCGGCGTTGGTTGCACCGTTAAATGAAAGAAAGATTAACAATGATGTTATTGCGCAGATTTAAGGTACCTGAAGTGGAAAGAAAACACCGCTGCTGCTGAAGAGGGCACCACCACTGGAAGCATTCAGGTAAACTGTATTATAATAAACATTATTAGTGGTACCACTTGATGCATTTATTCCAATAGCAACATTGGCTGCATTGGCAGCCGTAGCCACTATCAGATCGCCCATAATTATTATACACATTATTCATCGTACCCATATTAATACCCTGACCTGTTGGGGTTTGTACTTGTTGTGGACAGATCATAAATTTTATTTTTGAACACATTATTCGTAGTGCCGCTTGAAAAAGTGATACCAACCACCAATCCGCCGGCACCCCCTGTTGTACCCGTGCTGTTCAACGCATAAATCTGGTTTCCGCTGTATTCATTGGTAGAGCCGGTGGATTCAGAAATCCCTCTATGTGGCACCACCTGCACCTCCTGCAGTTGTGGAGAAATTATAAGATCTGGTTATTCTGGTAGGTCTTCAATCCGAAGTAACGCCAAATTCAGTGATACCAGTAATTGTACCAGTCGATGTGGCTGTTTCGTTACGGATTACGGCATTCGTAACCGTGACATTTACAGCAAGAAGAAAAACTGTAAATCGCATCTATGCTTCCTGTAGAGCAGCCGTTGTCCAGCTTAATCCATCCACCCGTATCCGCATTGGCAATAAAGTTAGTCAGGCTGTCATTTTAATTCCGCGCCATAGACCACTTGTGCCAGATCTACTTAAATTATAAACTTTTTATTATTATTTACATTCACAGTAACCGAACCGGTTTCAATCATTACATGTGTTCCAGTACCTGCTAATGAATTTGCAGCAGTACCGCTAATCTTATTGCCGTTAATATTTATCGTTGTTGCAGTTGAGCTATTGAGTATTCCATTAAACACACCGGATGTTGCTGTCGTGTAACCACATTGTATGACGTTATTACTGATACTTACAGTATTAGAAAGGGCTGTGGATCTATTGCATTTTTCGATCGCACTAGTATTTGTAGTTGCTGCACTGAATTGTAATTATATTATTAATAGTGGCATTTGCACTCGTACCAGCTTGCGCATAGATTCCACGCAAAGATTTGTGGCATGGTTTACACCGGCTCCGTTATTATTGTTTACCGTGTTAAAGATATGTTGACACTCCATTGGATTTATTAGCACGGATACCTGCTGAAAATTGTTAGCCCCCTCCAAAGTTTAAAATAGAATTACCGGTAGCCGAAGAACTTCTACCCACATCATTCCCTAAATCACCCAGGAAAGTGGTGGCTGTAGGCGTGGGGCCGACACCTGAACTCGCCCCGCAAAACCTGAAAGGCCAATGCCATAGTTACCTCCATTGATTGTGTTTGCGTAAAACCTGTTACCTGAATTAGTACCATTAATTGGAAGTGTTCCTCCATTGGTGGGAGTAAAGAGAATTGGTTACACCAGTGGCTGTTGAATTAATTACGAGGATTCCCACTGAACCTTCAATCATTGGAGAAGTACTACTAGCATTGGTATCACTGTGCAAAGGTGCAGTTCTGAATTGTATTGTTAATACATCCATCGCCGGCGCCCGCTTTAAATAAAGCCACTCCAAATTCCATGGTCGCAGGATTGGTCACATTACCATCTGTGAAGGTGAGCCCGTCTAACGTTATATAATCTGCACCTCTAATGCTGATGATTCCATCCGGTGCTGCACTGGTAGGCGTTGCGGTACCCACACCGGCATTTATTGTTACGGTTCCTGATGCTTTAATAAAAAGTCACCGTATTGGTAGCACTCAAAGTTGGGTTTAACGTTGCACTTCCGATTACTATGCCAGTCGGCGCTGCTGTTTTCACTGTATCCTGAAATTGAACATCTCCGGTACCGGTAACTCCATTTGTATTAATGTAATTAACCGCAGCCGCTATCGTCGCGAAGCAACCCGGAATAGCATAATTACCAACCGGCAATGCACCCGACAATGAACCGCAGTAGTTAAAAGTCGCTTTGTAGTTGCTGCCGCTGTTATTGAGGAACTGTGTGCCTAAAGTAGTGGCCTCCTCGGAAAATATTTCAATGGTATAATTGGCAGGTGTCAGTCCTGAAAGTACGTTGATGCCTAAGGAGATATCTTTCCATTGCTGATCTTGTCCGCCACAGCCATTGGCGCCGCCGCTGGAGAAGCCGATATTACTTTGTGTGAAAGAGCCGGGCGTGGTGCCGGTTTTATAAATCCTGTATTTGAGTGTAGTACTGGTGATATCGGCGCCGCCGCATTTATACACGTTGTGCTCCGCGCCTTTCAGCACCAGCGTATTCGCGCCGCTGAAATTACCAAGGTTGGCGCCGGACAGTGATGGGTTGGCACCGCAACTGGTATTGCTGGGCATGCAGTAATATGTATCACCGCCGCCGTTGATGCTGAACACGGCATACGAACTGTTGAAGCCCGCCGATTGGGCAAAGCCTGTTTGCACACCGGCTCCGATCAATAAAGCCCAAACAAAAAAAGCAGCCACCACGAAGGATACTGCTTTTCTCCATCCACTTCCGGTGGAATAGTTGGAATCGGGTGTTGTGAGAGCAACATTTGCCGGCATGCTATTGCCAGTCGTGTTCGTGTAACTATTTCTCATGGTGTTCTGGTTTTTGCGGGTAGAAGTAGCGCTCAAAAGGGAGGAGTAAAAATGCTGCATGGAAAAAAATTAAAGGATTACAATGTTAGAAGTACGGTGTATGAAAGGCCGGCAAACAGCGGCGAATGATTCAGGGTGGTGATTAAAAATTACGGCTCCGCAACTGCAAGACAGTTGGCGTTGCAATGCAAACGACACTAAATGAAGAGGCGTAAAATTTTCCTTCATTCTCTTAATTTACCTAGGATGTGATGGCTTAAAAAATACATCCGTTCAGGGATGCCGGTGTTTAATAAGCCATCAAACGTAACCCTTTATTATTCTAAAAAAAATACAATTCTATGACACATTCTTACCAATTACACCGATTGAAGGCTGTTTGCATCAGGAGATGAGCGTTTTGAAGAATGAAAAATGCAAATAATACGAGTTACCGGCTATAGCTTTCAGTCGTTGCATAGCATGTTATATTATTGTTATGCGAAGCAAAGAGCAGATGAAAAGATGGGTGAAAAAAATTTCCGGTGTTCCACCAAACCGCAGTGGCAACGGTTTCGCTGCGCTGTTGTTGGTCTTCATTGAGTCATGCGCCTGGCATGCACCAACAAATCAACAACTCAAAAAGTCAATAAAAGTGACAACAGGGATCATCAGCGGCGGAACGACCCACAACGCCGGAGAATAACACGACCTGCATTGCTATTTGCTTCCTTCCAGTATCCTGATATAGTTAGCCCGCTCATAAGCGGTAGGATCGGATATGTATTGCTGGCTCATGATACCTTTCACGGTGGCAACAGAGGGGAAGCCATTCAACTCCAGCCATGCCTCCAGCTCTTTATTCATGGTGCTGATGACATCAATACCGTTTTTATACAAGGCTGAAGCGGTCATGGCCACATCGGCGCCGGCGAGCAGGTACTTGATGACCTCCACCGCGCTCTGAACGCCGGTAGTGGCGCCCAAGGAAAGCGGAACCCTTCCATAGAGCATGGCAATCCACAGCAATGGCAGCCTGATCTCATTCGGCTCGCTGTACTGCAGGTTGTGACGGATCTTGAATTCGCTGATGTCGAAGTCGGGCTGATAAAAACGGTTGAACAACACCAGGGCATTGGCGCCGGCCTGTTGCAGTTTCATGGCCATATTACCCATGGAGCTGAAATACGGATTGAGCTTCACCGCAACGGGAATCTTCACCGTCGTCTTCACCATCTCCACGATATGCACATAACGGTGCTCAACGGCGGCGGCGGCCATGTTCACATCGCCGGGAATGAAAAAGATATTGATCTCCAGCGCGTCGGCACCCGCCTGTTCCATATCGCGGGCATAGGTGATCCACCCTTCCGGCGTGACGCCGTTAAGGCTGCCGATGACAGGTATGTTCACCCTTTCCTTCGCCTTGCGGATGTGCTCCAGGTACTGATCGGTGCCGAGATGATATTCATCAAGGTCGGGGAAGAAGCCGGAAGCCTCGGCAAACTGATTGGTAGTCGAGCCCTTGATGGAATTGTAATGCGCCGTTTCCTTCTTGATCTGTTCTTCAAACAGGGAAAAAAGCACTACGGCGCCAGCGCCCGCATCTTCCATCTTTACGATGTTGCTGATCTCCTCCGAAAGGCTGCAGGCTGATACCACCACCGGTGAAGATAGCGTAAGCCCCATGTAGGTTGACTGTAGGTTCATGGTCGGGTTTTCATTTTTTGTTTAGGCGACAGGCACAAAATCACTGGCGCTCTTGGTGGCCAGCTCTTCATAGTTTTTCCAGCGCAGGTTCACCATCTCCTGTGCCAGCGACATCAGCGAGGCCGCCTCTTCCGGATTGGTGAGGGTGAGTACTTTGTAGCGAAGCTCATTGTAAGCAAACTCCTTCAGTGGTATCACCGGCCGTGTGGAATCGAGTATAAACGGGTTAAGTTTCTTTGTTCTCAGCACAGGGTTGTACCGCAACAAAGGCCAGTAGCCGCTCGACACTGCTTTGTTTTGCTGCGACAATCCATCTTTCAGATCATATCCGTGCGCGATGCAATGGCTGTAAGCCAGTATCAGCGACGGACCGTCGTACGCTTCGGCTTCCCGCATGGCCAGCAAAGCCTGCTGCGGGTTGGCGCCGAAGGCAATCCTGGCGACATATACATTGCCATAAGAGATGGCTTGCATGGCAAGATCTTTCTTACCTCCGCGCTTGCCGGCAGCCGCGAATTTGGCCGTCGCAGCCGTGGGCGTCGCCTTAGAGCTTTGTCCGCCGGTGTTGCTATAAACTTCCGTATCCAGCACCAGGATGTTGATGTTTCTGCCGGTGGCCAGCGCGTGATCGAGGCCGCCGTAGCCGATATCATAGGCCCAGCCGTCGCCGCCGACAAGCCATACGCTGCGACGTACCAACTGATCGGCGACACTCAACAGGTGGCTGGCGGCATCGCCGGGTATGGCGGCCAGCTTTTGTTTCAGCTCCTGCACCCTTTTTCGTTGCGCGGCGATGTCGGATTCATGAATTTGTGGGGCGGTCAATATTTCCTGCACCACCTCAGCCCCCAAAACAGGCTCGAGCTGCTTCAGCACATTGCCGGCCATCACCAGTTGCTGATCCGCCGTGATGCGCATGCCGAGACCAAACTCCGCATTGTCTTCGAATAAAGAGTTAGACCAGGCAGGCCCCTGACCCTGCCGGTTGACCGTCCAGGGTGTGGTAGGCAGGTTGCCACCATAGATGGAGGAACAACCCGTGGCATTGGCCACCAGCAGCCGGTCGCCGAAGAGTTGCGAGAGCAACTTAAGGTATGGTGTTTCCCCGCAACCTGCACAGGCACCGGAGAACTCAAACAATGGCTCGAGGAATTGGGCGCCATGGACGGTGGAGAAATTAATTTCCGACCGGTTATTCCAGGGCAATTGCTCGAAGAAGGCGATGTTGTCTTTCGCCTCCCTGATGATCGGTTCCTTTTCCGCCATGTTGATGGCCTTCACTGAACGGTTGGTGAGTGATGTGGCAGGGCAAACCTCCACACACAAGTTGCATCCGGTACAATCTTCCGCATACACCTGGAGCGTGTATTTTGTTTCCGGAAAACCGCGCGCATTGATTGGCGCCGACTGAAAGGCTACCGGCGCGTCTTTCAGAAAATCTTCATGATAAAACTTTGCCCGGATCACGCTGTGCGGACATACATAGGCGCAGTTGCCGCATTGAATACAGGTGTCAGGCTCCCACACCGGAACCAGGTCGGAGATATTTCTCTTTTCCCACTTCGTGGTACCACTTGGATAGGTGCCATCAGGCGACAGCTTACTCACCGGCAAGTCATCGCCATGGCCCGACATCATCACAGCCGTCACCTCCTTCACAAAAGCCGGCGCCGCTGATGATACCACCGGTTGCGGCGCGGCAGCAGCCGTTACCATGGCAGGAACGGTCATTTCGTACAGGTGAGCGAGCGTGGCGTCAACGGCAGCGAAGTTCTGTTCCACCACTGCTTTTCCCTTCTTTGAATAAGTTTTTTCGATGGATTGTTTGATCTGGGCGATGGCTTCGTCGCGCGGCAATACGCCGCTCAGCGCGAAGAAACAGGTTTGCATAATCGTGTTGATCCGCCCGCTCATGCCGGTATCTCTTGCTACCGAGGTAGCATCAATGATATAGCATTTCAGCTTTTTGTTGATGATGCCGGATTGCACCGCTGCAGGCAGGTGGTTCCAGGTTTCTGCGGCTTCATAAGGACTGTTCAGCAGAAACGTACCGCCGGACCTGATCAACTCCAGCATCTCCACTTTTTCCACGAAGTTGAACTGATGACAGGCAATGAAATCCGCCTTGCTGATGAGGTAAGGCGCGCGGATCGGGCGTGGCCCAAAGCGAAGGTGGCTGACCGTGCGTGCCCCGGATTTCTTGGAGTCATATACAAAATATCCCTGCGCGAACAGGTCGGTGTTTTCACCGATGATCTTGATGGTGTTTTTATTCGCGCCCACCGTGCCATCGGCGCCGAGGCCGAAGAACAAAGCCTGCCGCCACTCCGACTCGTCGAGCGTGAAGGCGGGATCATACGATAAGCTTGTATGGGTAACATCGTCGTTGATGCCAATGGTAAAATGATTTTTGAGAGAAGCCTTTCCGCCGGGAAGCGGAGCCTTCTTCAATTCATCGAAGACACCCTTCACCATGGCAGGCGTAAACTCTTTGGAAGAAAGTCCGTAACGGCCACCAATCACCTGCGGCAGCTTCTTCAGCCTGCCCTGTTGTAATCCTTCCACTAAAGCAGACAACACATCCTGGTACATCGGCTCGCCCGAAGCACCGGACTCCTTGGTGCGGTCGAGCACAGCAATAGATTCCACCGAAGCGGGAAGGGCGTTTAACAAGTGTTCGGTAGAGAATGGGCGGTATAAGCGAACCTGAATAACGGCGGTCTTCCCGCCGGCAGCATTCAAAGCGTTCACGGTTTCCGCCACCGTTTCGCCACCGGATCCCATGATGATGATAACCTGCTTCGCGTCAGCGGCGCCGGTGAACTGAAAGAGTTCATAGCGGCGGCCGGTAATTTTTTCAAAATCGTGCATCGCAGCTTCCACGATGCCGGGCGTGCGGTCGTAATAGCCGTTTACCGTTTCACGGCTTTGAAAATAAACATCAGGATTCTGCGCCGTGCCGCGAATGAAAGGATGGTCGGGGTTGAGCGCCCTGCCGCGGTGAGCGATAACAAAAGCATCATCTATCATGGACCTGATCTCTTCATCGCTGAGCAGTTGCAGCTTATTCACTTCGTGAGAAGTGCGGAAGCCATCAAAAAAGTGGATGAAAGGAATTCTCGACTGTAATGTCGCGGCCTGCGCGAGGAGCGCAAAGTCATGCGCTTCCTGCACTCCGGCGGAGGCCAGCATGGCAAAGCCTGTGGTGCGTGCCGCCATCACATCCTGGTGGTCGCCGAAGATAGAAAGGCCCTGTGCCGCCAGCGAACGGGCCGCTACATGAAAAACGCAGGCCGTGAGTTCACCGGCAATCTTATACATGTTGGGCAACATCAGCATCAATCCCTGCGACGCGGTGAAGGTGGTGGTGAGAGAGCCCGTTTGGAGAGCACCATGGACGGTGCCGGCAGCGCCGCCTTCACTCTGCATCTCGATAATGACAGGCACATTGCCCCAGATATTCTTAATGCCTTTGGCGCTCCACTCATCGGCCAGCTCGGCCATGGTGGAGGAGGGTGTGATGGGATAGATGGCGCACACCTCGTTAACACGATAAGCCACATACGCCGCGGCTTCATTACCATCAATCATCGCTATTGCTTTATTGGTTACTGACATGGTATCAGAGTTTGGCAGGTTCCGGAATCATTTCAATCGCATGACAAGGACATTGTTCATAGCAAACGGCACAGCCGGTACACAGGTTGAAATTGAATTTATATCGTTTGCCCGGTCCGAGTTTGATGATGGCATCTTCAGGACAGGCACCAAAGCATCCATCGCATTCGAAGCAGTTGCCGCAGCTTAAGCAACGCTGCGCTTCATAACGGGCCTCCGCCTCGTTGAGCCCGCTGATGATTTCGTCAAAATTTTTAATGGCCACCTTAGGCGGCAACTTTTCCTGTGCTATCAGCGGTGCCTCCGTTTTATACCACATCTGCAGCTTGCGGTAGCCGGCAGTGGGGTGCTTCTCGCCTTTCACGAATGTTTCCTTTCTCAGGAAAGCGTCTATATATTTCGCTGCCTTTTTTCCGTGACCGATGGCGATGGTGGCGCTTCGGGTTTCACCCGGCAGCATGTCGCCGCCCGCGAATATTCCCGGATAGCCTGTCATCCGTTCCGCATCAATCACCACGGTGCCGTCTTCCTTCAGTTGTATTTCATTCAGCGGAGCGAGATAGCCGGTTTCAGCTTCCTGCCCCATGGCAACGATGACCATATCGGCCGGCATGGTTTCCATCTCGCCGGTGCCAAGGGCTTTTCCTTTCTCCACCTTCATCAATTCAAGGGTGAGCTTCTTCTTTTCAATTTTGGAAATGCTCTTCAGCAGTTGCACCTCCACACCTTCGGCCAGTGCATCATCGGTTTCATAGTCGTAGGCCGGCATCATCTTTTTATCACCCGGAAACAATACAGTAGGTTCGGAATGAAACCGTTTGAGGATGCGGGAGAGGTAGAGTGCCAGCTTGCCACCGCCGTACACCACTATCCTTTTATTATGAAACGGAACACTGTCTGTCGCAGCATCATCAAAGAAGGTGAAGGCATCCGTAACACGCACAGAGCCGTCGCTGGGGATGCGCGCCGCATTGATGTGCTGCGCGCCCGTTGAAAGGTACACGGCCTCAAAGCCACCCTCTTCCTTTTCCTTTAAAAGATCCTTTATTTCATGCTGTAAGTGAAACGTAACACCCAGCTTTTCAATTCTGTCAATTTCTGCATCGAGTATCTGCTTAGGCAAACGGTACTCAGGAATACCTGTTCTTAGTAAGCCTCCCAAGGCCGGGCCTCTTTCAAACACTTCCACCGTATAACCCATGCGTGCCAGGTGATAAGCCGCCGATAAACCGCCCGGTCCTGAGCCAACCACCATGACCTGTTTGCCTGTCGGTATGGCCATAGTGTTGATGGGCCATTGCAGCCGTATCGCTTCATCGCCGATGAATCGTTCAACGGCATGAATATTCACCGTGGTGTCAATATGGTTTCGGTTGCATCCTGTTTCACAGGGCTTCACACAAATGCGTCCCATGATGGCGGGAAAAGGATTATCGGCAACGAGGTTCTGAAAGGCCGAAAAGTAATCGCCGGACTGCGCGAAGGACAGCCAGGCTTGTATATTTTCGCCGGCCGGACAGGCACTGTTGCAGGGTGGCATAAAGTCGAGGTAAACCGGGCGACGACTGCGCAACGGACCGGTTCCCTGCGGATGACCGGTCATGTCGATGGGTTTCGTGATATCAGTGCTTGACACGATGTTACAATTTATTGTTACGGTTGAATCGAAAGCGAATAAGATCGAAAATTGTGAGTTTGTGCAGGAAAATAGATTGACAATTGTCATACAGGGCATTGATTGAAATCATGTTTCCTGCGCATCCTTCATTATGCAGTTGACACCAGCAACCGGCTTAACCCTGACGCCGCACTGATTAAGATTGGTGAAGCAATCTTCATAAGGAAACAAAAAGAGTAAGACACGTTCAATACTCTTCCATGGCATAGCGTGATTTTTCAAGCAAAGAAGCCATGTTGCATTTAACAATGCATAACTTGTACGCATAACAAAAAACAGGTATGCAACAATCTATGAAGCCAACATCAGGCAGTTTACACCGGAAGGAAACTTCGCTGCCTTTGCAGAACACCTGCCACGGCTGAAAGCGCTGGGCGTTGATATAATCTGGCTCATGCCCATTCATCCCATCGGTGAAAAAAACAGGAAAGGATCCATGGGCAGTTACTATTCAATAAAAGACTATTACGCCGTGAACCCGGAGTTTGGAACCATGGAAGAGTTTAAGGCTTTAGTAAAAAAAATTCATGACCTGCACATGCATGTCATCATCGACTGGGTGGCTAACCATTCCGCCTGGGACAATCCGTTGACGGCTGCACATCCGGAATGGTACACAAAGACGATAGCCGGTGATTTTCAGCCCACACCATGGTATGACTGGGAAGACATCATTGACTTTGACTATGATCAGCCGGGCCTTCGCCAATACATGACAGAGGCCATGGTGTACTGGGTGAAGGAGACAGATATTGACGGCTTCCGCTGTGATGTGGCCGGATTTATTCCCGTTGATTTCTGGGAACAGGTTCGGGCATCGCTTGAGCAGGTGAAGCCGGTTTTCCTGCTGGCTGAATGGGAATCAAGGGATCTGCACCGCAAAGCCTTTGACATGACCTATGCCTGGAGTTTATGGGACAAGCTGCGTGACGTAACCACCGGCGGAAAAAATATTGGCGGGCTGGTGGAATACATGGCGCATGATGTAAATACATTTCCTTTCGGTGCATACCGTATGAATTTCACCGACAACCACGATAAGAATTCATGGGAGGGAAATCAGTATGCAAATTTCGGAGCAGGGCTGGAAGCCGCCATGGTATTCTGTTCGGTGGTGAATGGCATGCCACTGATCTATAGCGGACAGGAAGCGGGGCTCGACCGCTCGCTGAAGTTTTTCGACAAAGACCTGATCGATTGGAAGACACATAGGAATGCATCCATCTATCAAAAACTTTTTGCGCTGAAACATTCGAATGAAGCTTTGTGGAATGGTGCGCATGGCGGTACGATGATCAGGGTGCACAACAATCAACCACAACAGGTGATCTCGTTTTACCGTGAAAAGAATGGCGATAAGGTATTGCCCATCGTGAACTTCAGCGCTCAACCGGCAACGATTCATTTAGAGGCGAAGTATTTTGCGGGAACCTATACGGAGCTGTTCACCGGCAAATCCTATGTACTGCAAGGCGACGATGAATTTACGCTGAACGCATGGGGCTATCTTGTACTCACACAATCCAAACAAGCCAATACTGCGCAATGACATCCATGACATTCAAAAGTATCAGCCTATCAGCACTTTTTTCCACACTGCTCCTGAATCTTGCTTTTTCACAGGCCGACAGGGCAACGCATCCGGCAGCAGCCGGTTCCAAAAAAAAGTTCACCGTAACTTTTAAACTTGACCTTTCGGAAGAAATGAAAAATGTGCAGGACGCCTCCACGGTTGGCATCCGTGGCAGTGCGCTGCCGCTTTCCTGGGAGAAAACCTATAGGATGTCGGATGCCGATCATGATCATATCTATGAAGCATCCGTCACTTTTGAGATTACCACCCCATCATTGCAGCTGGAATACAAATTCATTCATGATGCATCAGGATGGGAAACAACCGATAACCGTTTATTGACCACGCAGGCAACCGCAACAGATCTGCCTGTCGCGAGATGGAACGACGGGCCGGCTATACTGATGAGCCAGCGGGAGAAGGATTCTGTCGCTCAAAGAAAGTTATACCGCGAAATCGAAGTGATGGACAGCGCTTTGTTTGCGGCTTATAACACACAGGACATCGAAAAGATTAAAACATTCTTTGATGAAGACCTGGAATTTTATCATGACAAGGGAGGGCTCACCAATTATGATCAAAACATAGGGAGTATCAGTACGCTTTTCGCGAAGGGCTACAACATACAACGCCAATTGGTGAAAGGTACGCTGGAAGTATATCCGGTAAAAGATTATGGCGCCATGGAAATCGGCGCTCATGAATTTTGTCATGTTGAAAACGGAAAGATGGATTGCGGCACTTTTAAATTCCTGATGATCTGGCGATGGAAGGATGGTACATGGAAAATTACCAGGGTGGCAAGCTATGATCACTGATGTGAGAAGCTGAAATAGTTGGGCTGGACTTGCACAAGTCGCAACAAAAACCAATAACGACACAAGGCTAACAACTGAAATTATTGCCGTTCCGCTTTTGATGGTCTCGATGGCCACTGTTGGTGATCGGTTGTGTTGTTGAGTTGTTGGTCTATGCCTCACCCAGGCCTCAACAAAGACCATCAACAGCGCAGAATTACCGAATAATCTTTGATCGCCCTGTATCTTACCACTCTGCTCACTCCAGGTACTGCACCACAATACTTATATCACTGTTGCGGCCTTTATCATCCGTGCATGAAATTTTTACGGTGCCGGCCTCCGGCGTGAAGAAGACTTTTTCATGTGCACCGGCTGTAGCATAAAACCGGTTGTTGATATACCAGTAAACTGTTTTCACTTCATTATCAGCATGGCAATTCAGCTGCAGCTGTTGCTCTTCATCTTTCTCCAGCAGGTATTCCAGCCCGTCAACGGGTGAAGTAATGGCAGGTGCATTTTCCGAATAGATGCGGCTACAGCCCGGATTGTGCGGCGGCACTTTTTCATACGGCAGTTTCTGAAACTCATAAAACGAAACCACTTCGGGCAGCAGGTTAGGATACCATTTTTTCTTATACCCATTCTCCGGCAGGCAGTTTCTGCAATAAGAGATGCTCTCGTCAGCCGATACAAAAACCTCCTTCAGGTGATTGCATTTTTGCATGGTGGAAACACCGGGAATAAAATAGTCCATCACCTGCTCCGTGCAAAAGTCACCGGGCAGCAAGCCGGATTCTGCGCAGACAAAACGGAAGTCGAGCGATGACGGCATCTTAAACCAGTCATTGGCCGAGTTATACGACAAGGTGTTGAATAAATCAAAAAGCAATGGTGTGGCGATATCGGCGCCGGTCAGCTCGGGAATGCCGTTACCGGTGAAATTCCCAACCCACACACCGATGGTGTATTCCTTATTGTAACCGATGCTCCATGCATCGCGGCGGCCGTACGACGTACCGGTTTTCCAGGCAACCTTGGGCAGGTGCATGCTGCTTTCATAGTTATTGGGTAAATCAGGACGGAGATGTTGCGTAAGAATTTCTGTCGTCATGAATGCGGATGCTTCGGAGAGTAAGCGGAATGAATCCGGCTGCGAAACCTCCTGTGTCCATTTGATTTTCCGGTAGATGCCTTCATCGGCGAAGCAGGCATAGAGGTTGGTCAGCTCTTCCAGCTTCACACCACAACCGCCCAGTATCACCGAAAGGCCAAGCTTGTCTTTATCCGCGGCCACCTGTTTGAAACCTGCCAGCTTCATCTGTGTAACGAATGTCTGAACGCCGAGCAGCTCCAGCATTTTCACAGCCGGCACATTCAGCGAGTTGGCCAGTGCTGTTTCCACGGTTATGTTACCACGAAATTCCTTATCGTAATTCTGGGGCTGATATCCGCGTACATTCACCGGCACGTCGGCTATCACCGACTTGGGTGTGATGATTCCCCTGTCAAAACCTATTGCATACAGGAAGGGTTTCAGCGTGCTGCCCGGAGAACGAACGGCGCGCACGCCGTCAACCTGCCCCTGATCACCCGCATTGTAAAAGTCTGCCGATCCCAGATAGGCTTCCACGCTGTTGCGCTTGTTGTTGATCACCAGCACCGCACAATTCGTGATACCCATGTAATGGATGCGCTTGACATAGTTAAAGGCGATGTTCTCCGTCTTTTCCTGCTTCTTCTTATCAATGCAGGAATGAATGATGGCTTTCTCCCGATGCATCCGCGCCAAACGAAGTGACAGGTGCGGGGCCAGTGACGGCACATTGTGACGTACCTCATTCAAAGGTTCCTGTAAGGCATCCTCAATTTCTTCCTTCGGGAAAACCTTATCGCGGGCGAAGCGCTGTAGCCACTTGTTTCTTTCCTGCACAATGAGCGCATTGTCGTTACCTATAACCAGTGAGGAAGGCCGGTTGGGAATGATGGTGAGGGCTACCGTTTGAGCAAGGCTCAGGTAGTCGGGCGGTTGCTGAAAATAAATCAGCGCTGCGCTCTTCACGCCTTCAATATTACTGCCGTAAGGAACGAGGTTGAGGTACAGTTGCAGTATTTCCGCTTTGCTGAATTTCCATTCCAGCTGAAAAGCCCTGAAGATCTCCACGGTTTTATTGGCGTATGTGCGGCTCTTCGGTTCAAGCATCCTCGCAACCTGCATGGTTATAGTGGATGCGCCGGATGTCTTTTTTGATTGCAGCAGGTTGTTGACGGCGGCGCGCAGGATGGCCACCGGATTTACGCCAGGATGGTAGTAGAAATACTTATCCTCCTTGTAGATAATGGCTTTCTTCAGGGTTGGTGTGATTTCCGGCAGCTCCGTTTTCATCCGCCACTTATCATCACTGCTCAGGAAGGCGTGCAGCACTGTACCGTCAGAGGCGGTGACTATTTGTGAATAATGCAGGTTGATGCGAAGCGGAAAGATGACATTCAATAACAGGAAAGCGGACAGTATTCCGCCCGACAAATAAATTGACAGGCGGATCCATTTTTTATGGAACAGCCAATGAAACAATTTTTTTAGACCATGCATAAATCGCTCAACCATTCACTGCATTAAAACTGCTGGTGAAAATAACAATTACCGTATGGGATGGAAAAGGTACAGACAGGATGCCTGGCAGTGACCGATTCAGCTTAGCGGAAACCACCTGTTGCGAATCAAGCGTGATCGAAAGAATAAAATCGCCCAAAATGATTATTTCATTACCTCTTCTCCATACCGACATTCATACCGGATCCTTTCATAAAAAAATCAGGAATAAAAATGTGTGTCCTTCGGATGCAGTGAGACTAATTGGCAGCAATGATTTTTCTCTCTGCAGCTTGTAGGTTTTTCTCCATAATATCCGCTTTGTGTTCATGTTACTGTGTAGTAGTATCTTTGCCGGCATCCCGCGCCTCTTCGATGCCGGAAATTATAACGGCGGATAATTTTGAAATTAAAATTCTTCATACTCTTATGGCTGCTCCCCTTTCTAATACGGGCACAGGTGACTTCACTGCAGGGCCTGGTGAAAGACTCCGCAAGCGGCAAGCCGATCACCTACGTCACCATCCTCATCAACGATAACAATAGCACCGGCACCAGAACAGATACTGCGGGACACTTCAGCATCAGCTCGGCGAAGCCGGTGACGTCGCTTACCTTCAGCATGGTCGGTTACCAGTCACAACGGGTTACCTTTTCGGCCAAGGCTACCAATACCTGGCTCAACGTGACCATGGTTCCGAAACAAGACACGCTGGAAAATATTACGGTGTTGTCCGGTGAAAACCCGGCTGACAGGATCATCAAGGCAGCCGTAAGAAACCGGGATATCAATAATTACGCAAACCTCCGGTCTTACGCGTACAAAGCTTATGAAAAATTTGTAGTGACCGGCATTCCCGACTCCGCTGCCAGGGGCGATTCAGTGCACACCAAGTTGTTCAGGTATGTGGATCAAAACCATCTGCTGGTGATGGAGTCGGTGGTGGAACGCACACATCTTGAGCCCGACCTGACGAAGGAAGTGGTGGTGGCGCAAAAGGTATCCGGATTACAAAATCCCAACTTCACCGTATTGACATCGGAGTTTCAGACCACTAACTTTTACAAACCATTCATCAATATCACTACTACCGATTTCGTAAATCCCATCAGCCCGAACAGCTGGAACAGTTACTTCTTCAACATTATTGATACCGTGTTCTCCGGCAAGGATACCATCTTCGTCATGACCTACCATCCTGCCAAAGGGAAGCATTTCACCTCGCTCAAAGGCATCATTGAAATCAATTCGGATGGCTATGCGATTCAGCATGTGGTGGCAGAGCCTTCGGATACAGCACTGGCTACACTCTTTGTAAAAATTGAACAGCGCTATGCCAAAGCGGACAGTACACACTGGTTTCTCTCTGAGATCAACACGCATATCGGCTTCAAGAAATTTTTTATCGATGGGCTGCAGGTGAGCATGACCGGCACCACCCGTATCACGGAAGTAACCATCAACCCGGCGCTTAGCAGGAAAAATTTTGACGGAGTGGGTATTGATATACTGGAAGATGCCGCTCAGAAGAGCGATGAATACTGGAACCGTGAACGTGCGGATACGCTGACAGCAAGAGAGAAAACCACCTACAGCCTGCTCGACAGTGTGGGCAGGAAGAACAACTTCGACAACAAAATAAATATGCTGAGTGCCTTGCAGGATGGCAACCTGAAGCTGCACTATGTGAGCGTAGAACTTTATAATGTAATTAAATATAACAGACAGGAAGGCATTCGCCTGGGACTGGGGCTGGAAACGAACAGCGACCTGATGCGGAAATACAAGGTGGGCGGCTTTGCCGGTTACGGACTGCATGATCATGTGTGGAAATACGGAGGTTTCCTGGAATGGAAACTCTATTATCCGAAAAACATCAAGCTCCTTTTCAACTATTCTATGAGTTATGAAGAAAGTGGCGGCACTGATTATTACCAGGGCAGTTACTGGGGCAACAATGAAAATTCGAGAAATTATACCATCACCAATTTTGATTTTGCGGAACGAAAAGAAATTTCCTTCACCTCGCGCATCCGTAAATATGTGAACCTCGAGCTCAGCGTGTTTGATGTACATAAAGATCCGACCAGTTCTTATGCCTTTGTCAACTCACACTCCGGCGAACCGGTAGTAGAGGATCAGTTTGATTTTGCCGGGTTCAAGGCTGCCGCGCGTTTCTCGTATAAGGAACGCATTGTGGAATCACTCGACCGGTATTACTGGATTAATATGGGTTATCCGACCGTCTGGCTGCAGGTGACGCAGGGCGTCAACGGTTTTATCAACGGGGAATTCACCTATACAAAGCTGGAATCCAAATTCAGTTATTCCTTTCCAACGCGATCGGTCGGCATTACCAACATCACGCTGGAAGGCGGCTGGGTGAACACTGCCCTACCGGCTACGGATCTTTTCAGCGGCAGGTCGAGCTACTCACTGCTGGGGTTGTTTTCCGCCAACAGTTTTCAAACCATGCGCTCCAATGAATTTGTGAGTGATGGTTTCGCATCGGTATTTTTCCGGCAGGACTTTCAGAGCAATGTGCTGCGTTGGGGAAAGTTTCAGCCCAACTTCGTTTTTGTAACCAATATCGGATGGGGCGTGTTATCGCATCCGGAAGATCATCTCAATACGAGGATAAAAAGCATGGAGAAAGGCTATTTTGAATCGGGACTCATGATCAATAACCTGGCAGGGAAAAAATTTTTCGGTATCGCGAGGCTGAGTATCGGTGGTGGTGTATTCTACCGGTATGGGCCATATGCGTTCAGCAACCTGTTCGACAACCTTGCCATGAAGGTGAGCTGGTCGTATAATTTTAAATAGATCCTGATTTCCCATTCACGCAGGATTATTCAATGGCAAAATTGACGTTTAACCCGGATTTTTCAGTGGAAAAATCCGGGTTAAACTGCAAAACGTGGGTTTAATTGTTTTTGAAACAGTGATGGAGAAACGATTGATGAATACACTGTGGTGGTGCAAGGTGAATGACTAAAGCAACCGTTACCAAACTGGTTGATGAAGACAACAACCAGCGGCTGAAGCAGGATTTTCTGTTGGAAAATCCAGCGTAAGAATGTGTCAATGCACTGGTTCGCCGCTTTCAACAGTTCGCCTGCTCACCAGTGCCATAAAATTCATGTGTCCTCGTAGGGACTCGAACCCTAGACCCGCTGATTAAGAGTCAGCTGCTCTACCAACTGAGCTACGAAGACGTGTTATTGTATTTATTGGGAAGCAGCGCAAAAGTCTGAAAATTCATGGAAAGAAAGAATTGTTATTTGCTGCAATTGATTAATTTCGTTTCCTTAATCACCCATTCAACAAAAAAAATGAAAACTAAACTTCTGGTAGTTATCGCACTGGTCATTGCCGGCCTTCAGGCTGCCGATGCACAGCACACCGCCATTCAGCCCGATGGCAAAAAATATAAGATTGAACTGATCAGGCAGGGATCGGATGAAGCGGCCCTCGTGCAAACTTTGATTTTTGACAATGGCCTGTTACAGACGCCGGATTTTAATACGCTCGGATTTAAAGAAGCTGCAGCGTATATGAAACAAACTGCTGATTACTATACCTGGGTTTCCACAGTGAACAGTACGCAACAAGGCGCTATGGGGTGGCAAGGCACTATAAAAGGCGACAAGATAGAAGGAACCTGCGTCTGGAGAAAACCGGGAGCACAACCGGTGCAATACAATTTTAAAGGAACAGAAATTACTGTTGCCGGGAAATAATACACCTGCCAACAGCATTCATACTTCCGGGCTGCGTACTGCGGCCCGGATTTTTTTTGACCTTACAGCAACTCCATCAGTGTGCGGCATGATCATCATCATGATGTTCCCCGTGTTTTATTTCGGGCGTAAGGGCAATTACAAAACAGAGGAGTGCGCCGACACCGCCAACAACCATTACAATTTGCGGGAACCAGATTTCAAGTAACATGGGCTGTTATTATTTTTTGTGCTGCGAAAATACTATGTAAACCCGGATTATTTCTGACAAGATTGCGCAGGACGCATACAGCGCGGACCGGGTGGGTAGAGAAGCAATCATGAATCACCGTTCACGGCGCAACCCTTGTCTGGTATCATCAGCTTTTTCCCGGCAGGTTGAACCCGATTCGCCTGCGCGTGTCCGAAGTTTGCTCGGCAATCGTAAACTCTGCGACATCCGCTGCAATAATTTTACCGAGCAGGTCCGGTGTGCGCTGATCTTTGGGAATAGCGGCCAGCCGCAGGTCGCGGTTCTTAACGGTCTCTTCAATAATCTTCCGCACGCTTCGCCCGTTGCCAAAATATTTATCACGCGTATCGTACAGGAACTGCAGGTATTTTTGCAGGTGCGCCGCGGCATCTTCATCTGCCACCAGGTTCTCCGCCTTCAACATGCTCACGGCGATAGCATACAATTCACCGGGTGCATAATCATCGAAAGTAAATGTTTTATCAAACCTTGATTTGAGGCCGGGATTTGATTCGAGGAAATGAATCATGTTGCCTGTATATCCTGCCACGATCACTACGAGCTGACCCCTCAGGTCTTCCATGCGTTTTAACAGTGTTTCAATAGCTTCCGATCCAAAATCACCCGGCGTTCCGGTACTAAGCGCATAGGCTTCATCAATAAAGAGCACGCCACCTTTGGCACTATCCACCACCTGTGAGGTTTTAATAGCGGTTTGCCCGATATATCCTGCCACCAGTCCCTGCTTGTCAATCTCCACGAGATGTCCTCTCTCCAGCAGGCCGAGCGCTTTGTAGATGCGGGCTATTATTCTTGCCACTGTGGTCTTGCCCGTTCCCGGATTACCCATAAAGATGCTATGCAGTGAAAATCGACTCAGCACATCTTTGCTTTCTTCCTTATAAAAGCGAACGAGTTTCACCATTTCATTGATCTCGGTCTTAATAAGGCTCATGCCCACCAGTCCATTCAGTTCCTGCAAGGCATCTTTCAATAAATATTCATCAATAGGAATATCGGGCGATTCTTTTTCGCCGGCAGCGAAGATCCTGCTGATATCTTCCAACTCCAGTGTAGTGAAACTTTCTTTGTTGAGTGATTGAGGATCCTGGTGCCGCATCACACGCAATCCCATATTCAGCTTGGCTTCATCCATCCAACCATTCACCAGCCGCGCATTGCCGAAGGTACGGTCGCGGTTGCGGTAAGCCTCCACCAGTTTTTGAGACAGGTAGGCTTTTGCCGGCGGCGTGAAAACAAGATTGCGTTCGCCGGCCGCATACTCTGCTATGGCATTCAGTTCCTGTGGCAGGTAGTCCGGAAATTCAAACACACGATTGAACCTTGATCTCAGTCCCGGGTTAGAATCGAGAAACACATTCATCTCTTCCGGATATCCTGCCACGATGATGGCAATATCTCCGTTGCCGTCACTGATTTCCTTCAACAAAATTTCCAGGGCCTCTTTGCCGAAGTCTTTGTTATCGTCTGCCTTGCGTGACAATGCATAGGCCTCATCAATAAACAGCATGCCGCCGCGGGCCCTGTTGATTGCTTCTTTGGTGCGGGGAGCAGTCTGGCCAATATATTCAGCCACCAGGTCGGCACGATCAACTTCCACCAAATGGCCTTTGCTGAGCAATCCCATTTTCGCATAGATTTGACTCAGCATACGCGCCACCGTGGTTTTACCGGTGCCGGGATTGCCGGTAAACACTGCGTGCAGGTTCAGCTTGTCGCTATCCGCAAGTCCCTTCTCTGCCCGCAGCCTCGTAAACTCCAGGTATTTAAGATATTCATGAATTTTTGTTTTGATAGCAGAAAGACCAATCAGCCGGTCGAGCTGCTCCACCGCTTCAGTGAGCGTTTCCTGTATCTCCGATGACTGCTGCTGCGCAGGGATTTTGTAGGGTGGCGTATTGAGAATGGTCACCTCCCCTTCCACGGCCTCCCCGCCCACAGAAAAAGGCACAACGCCGATCAGGTGATCCATGAAAATAATTTCCAGCGTAAAACTGCCGGTGTACCAGGTGCCTTTCACATCAGAACCCCAGCCGGAAGTAAGTGTATAAAGGCCGTTGTTATCAGGGTTCATGAAAAAGAATTCAATGCATTCTCCTTTCAGCTGCCGGGCATCATTGTAGAAGTCAAACTTCATTTCACAAGGCCAGTTGATTTCAGGCATCAGGTTTTTTAATGTCAACTCAGCCCAAATGAAACGTGTCTCATCCATATTAAACTTTGTCAGGTACCTGCGTTCGGCAAGCGGCAATCCGCTGTTAGGGCCTTCATACAACCTGACGGATTGAATAGTCAGATAGGGATTGGCATCGTTGGTGACTTTTCCGCCATTGGCCACATAAAAGGTTTTAGAACCTACCAGCAGCCCATCCACCCAGGCTTCCCAGTAATATTGTTCCTTTTTCCAGAATGAACCCGGTGATGGGTTACCCCATCCTTCACGGAAATACACGATGTTTTCATCCGACTTCACGGTACGTTCCACTTTTAAGTCACAGATTTCTTTACCGTCGGCATGAAAGGCTTTGAGGTTCACCTTAACATTCCAGTCTTCTTCATCAAACCTTTTATTGAATAATGAAAGCTCGGCATATATGTAGGTGGTGTCGGACTCTTCCAGCACCTGCTGATATTTGCGTTTGCTTTCGGCTAAAGGGTCAGCCGGACCGAAGACCTTCAGGTCGCGGAATTTATAGTTGACAGCAGATGAATTCTTTGCCATGGTGTTTACAGATAATCAGATCCGAAAAAATACAATTTGGTTGGCAACAGCCGAACAACGTTTTGCTGATCCCCGGCAGCACCTCAATTTACGCATCGGATGACAATCAAAGAAATAATGATGGATGAAAAACGTAAGTATGATTGCTATAATGCGAATCATACAAACTGGAGATTCCGCTGAATCCACCGTTTGCCCTGGTGCTGTCATACGACATGGACCATCCATAGCACAAAAAATTACCGCAACAATTCAGATTATGCACCAATGAGTTTTATCAACTCATGCATAACCCAAAACTGTTGCGGTAAGTGAGTTAACTTCTGTTAACCCAACTGTATTAGCTTTCTATCTTTTACCTGTAATAACAAATTTAGACATCACCACCTGTTCACCACTGCTTAAAGTAACGAGGTAGATGCCGTTGGTGAATCGTCCGGCCAGTTCAATATCAGCAGACAAATGCATGCCGTCCAGTTGCTGCTGGCTGGCATAAATTTCTTCCCCCAGTAAATTACTGATGCTGATGTTTGCCTCCCTGGCTCCGCCGGAAAAAGCGGCATCAATGTGAATGTAACTGTTAGCCGGATTAGGGAAGATGTGAAGGGTGACATCACCGGCGGAAGAAATAGCGGACCCTGATTCCTTGCAATTGCTGGTGACTGTGATCTCTTTGGTATTCGCATTACAGCCATTCGCATCCGTTATCTTGCACTTATAAACTCCGGGCTGTGTAACGGTATAAGCAATTTGTGTTGCCCCGGGAATATTAGCGTTATTCACCATCCACTGATAGCTGAAGCCACTTCCGACATTGGCCGTAAGCTCACAAGATTCACCATCACAGATATTGGTTGGGCCACCCACAGTGACCTGTGCTTTTGGTTTTTTCAGCACTGTAATCACCGTACCGTCAGAGACGATTGTGCAGTTGTTGTTATCCTTAACACTCACTTTGTAAGTGCCATTGTCAACAGGATAGTACTTCTTGGTTGTTGCTCCGGCGATATTATTAGCGCCTTTCATCCACTGATAAGAAGGATAGCCGGATGGCGCTACCAGGTAAGTAGGCGACTTCCCATCGCAGAAAGCGGTGGGTCCGAAAATGGAGACATTTGCTGAAGGAGTGGGCAGCACATTCACGTTGATAGCCGTTGTGGTATTCTCGCAGTTATTATAGTCAGTCACGGTAACGCTGTAGCTTCCGGTTGCCGATGCAGTTAATGATTGTCCAAATTTGCCGGTTGACCACTTGTAAGTTTTAAATCCGGCGCCTGCAGTTAGAACAACACTGCCTCCATTACAAAACGAGAGCGGACCTGAAGGAACAATGGTGGTCTGAGGTAAGGGGTAAACAGAAATTGCTAATGGCGCTGATACGGCGGTACAACCTTCCTGATCAATAATCGTGAGCGTGTAATTTCCAGGGGTAGCTACCGTCAATGAAGTACCGGTTGCACCTGTTGACCACAAATAGGTTGCATTGTCTTCAATCTTTTTTGGTTTCAGTACGGTATTCGATCCTGCGCAAAAAGCATCCTTACCGGTATTTTTTATGGTTGGCACTTCGGGCGCCGGATGTACCGTTACGGATACCGTGTCAGCAGCCCAGTATCCCGAAGCTTCATCCCACACACGCACCCAATAGTCGCCGGAGCTCTTCGCCCAAATCTGTTTGGCTGTCTGCCCTGTTGACCAGAGGTAGGTTAAATGCCCGTCGCCGGCGCTAAGGCTGAGGCTGTCGCCTTCGCAAAATGTAGTGTTGCCGTTAATAGCAATGGAAACCGTTGGTGGTGCGGAAGGAGCATAGTTAGAGGAAGTAACTTTGGTAATACTGTAAGCCGGCAAAGTGAAGGTAGCGGTTAAGGTGCCGGTCTTGGTTGTTACATCATTGGACTTGGCAATGTAGCTGACCGGGCTTGCAGAAATGCGCTTATAGCTTCCGCCGTTTTTGAAAACATCGGTTGTGTTAATCTTCAGATCGGTGCCGGAAAGATTAACAAGGATAGCAGAAGAACTGGTATTGTTGGAAAACTGCCAACCATACAGAGCCGGATAATAGACGGAATCTTCTTTGTCCAACAATCCAATAGATGGAGCGCCTTCAAACGTAAGCTGAGAGGCATACTTCATTCCATTCACCGCTTCACTGATAATTTTCACGGAGTTGCCTGCGGCAGTCAGATTCCAGGGAGTGGTAGTAGGGGGATTGGGGGGTTCCTGAAAGCTGCCTTCACTCTTGAACTTAAATCCTTTTGTATCGGTGAAATAACCACCATATCCGGAAGTTCCACAGATAGTATGAAAGTTCACATTGGTAATTTTCTCGCTTTCGAGGAAATGCAGGGTCTGCGTAGCAACAAATAGTGACTGGCCCCAGGAGCCGTGAACAGGATAGTTAAAGTCCTGCAGGTTAAACTCTGTTATCCATACTTCTCTTCCGGACCTCACCAATGGCAGGTCTTCTGCAGCCAGGATGCCCCAGGCCTTAAACGGGCGATAGAGAAACTCTGGAACATCAGCCATAGTGTACTTTCCATCACCATCACCTGACGCTTCCGTGCCTGATCCATTATAGTATTGATGAAAAGTGATGGCATCCTCTCCTTCCAGTGTTTGCAACAAATCATCATCCCATTGTATCCTGCGGGGCTGGTTGTTGCGATTAAAGGCGCCCTGTGCAGCCACTTCGGCATTCGGAAAGTGCGCATGAATGGAATCGATCCAAAGCGATGCAACAGTGCCGTACACTTTTGCATCGGGATAAATGGAATAGATATACGTGGAATCTTCCTCTTCCGCCAGATAGAACTCATTACCCAATTCAAGATACTTCACTTCCAGACCGATCGAATCCGCATAATGCAGCATCTCCAATTGGTAGGCAAGCGTAGAACTGATCATGTTCAGCACGAATAAAGGTGTAGCCCCTGTGGCATCCACCAACACTTTAAAATTTTCAAGCGTATTATAGACGGGTGCCTGGTTAGGATTATGCGGTGGCACATTCGGGTCATCCACAAACCAACCTGTCTTCCAATCCCACCAATTGGCATTGCCACCGGACGGAAAGCGGATGACTTTAGGATTCATCGTTGGCGCTTTGTCTAAAAGGCTCGGATGATCGATGTACATGCCATCACGGGTTGTATTTTGACTACCGATGCCAAACCAGTCAGATTTTACGGATCTGCGATTCGATAATTTCATCCCGTATGTTTGTGCCTGTGCAGGCAAAACCTGCAGCAGTAAAACCAGCAACAGCATGGGGAAAATGAACGTAGCGGGTAAAAATTGTTTTGCTCTCATCAGTAGGTTAATTGATGTGGGTCAATTGAAATTAAGCTTTAATTGAAAAGTGGACTTTAAAGTTTGCCGCTTGGGTTGATGGCAAAGCAGCCAAAGATATTCAATTCTTTCTTTTCACAGTATTCTTTTAAACTGCTTTTAACTTTTGTGTTAACCTATGTATTTTAGGTTTAATCAGTCGAAAAATTCCCGATTTACTGCCCATTCCTGAAAGTATGTTTTTTGAACCGGTCATCTTCCTTTGCCGGCAAACATAGTTTAAAGCAATCAGAGGCCTGTATTTTTCTCAAACGGCTGTACAATGTTTACGAGTTGATGACTCTTTGATCTGCTGTTTCTTTAGGTAAGCAAGAATCTTCATTGATAAAAAATCTCAGCAATACTTTTACTTACCAAAAAAACAGGCAGCATAATCTGTTCCTATGCCACCTGCCTTCCATTACACCATCGCCTGATTATTCTCTTGTCACAATCAACGGCTGGTGATAAATATGCTCACCAACATGCAACACTACTACATACATCCCTGCAGCAATTTCAGCATCGAGGAAAAGATCCGTAAAAATGAGGTGATCTGTGAATGTTGACTGCCTGCTGCGAATGACCGCGCCTGTAAGGTTCCTTATTTCGAGCAGATAAGAACCGCTTTCGTCGGCACCGGTATTGAACCGTATGTGCACATCACCGGTAGTGGGATTTGGATAGATTAGCCAGGAGGTATTATCATCAATGGGAAGCATTCCATCTTTACAGTTACTGGTGATGGATATACTATTGGAAGTGGAACTGCAACCTGATGCATTGGTTACCACACAGGTATAGTTTCCTGCCGTGGCAGCCACATACGTTGAAGCCGTTGCGCCGGCAATGGATGCCCCATCCTTTTTCCAGGCATACGTCAGGCCGGAACCTGTATTGGCCGCTATCGTTTTTGTTTGCCCCGAACAAATATTGGTACTTCCGCTGACACTGATTGTGGCTGCCGGCAACGGATTCACAGTCACCTTCAGGCCACTGCTTGTTTTGTTGCAGCCATGCTGATCTGTAACTTGCACCTTGTATGTTCCGGAGGAAACAGGAGTAAAGTTCTGATTGGTTGCCCCGTTTTGCGCTGTAGTTCCTTTCAACCACTGATAGTTATATGGCCCGGTGACAGTGGTGAGATAGGTTCCTGCATTGAGACAATAAGTTGTCGGTCCTACAGCACTCACATTTACCGCCGGCAGTGTCCATACTGTTACGGTAACCGGTGAAGAAGTGCCCGAACACCCTGCTGAATTGGTGACGGTAACGGTGTAATTGCCCGTTGCGGTAACGGAAATCGTCTGCGTTGTTTTGCTGTTCGACCAGCTATAGCTGCTATAACCACTGCCCGCATCAAGCGTGACATTGCCTCCATCACAAAACTGTGTAGCACTCAGTGCATTGATGGCAGGAACAGGCACCTGGCTCGCGGTGACAGTTTTAGGCGCTGAAGTACCGGAGCAACCATTGGCATCTGTGACCGTTACAGCATAAGAACCGGCTGTTCCGATATTGATAGATGCTGCTTGTGAACCGTTTGACCAGGCATAGGAGACGAATGAACCGCAGCTGAGGGTGATGGAAGATCCGACGCAGACGGCGGAAGGACCGGTAATGACCGGTGACGGACTCGTAAACTGTGTTACGGCCAGGCCGGAGGAAGTCTTTGAGCAACCATGCGAATCGGTAATAATCACTTTGTAAGTGCCACCTGATGTGGGTGTGAAGTTCTGACCCGTTGCCCCACTTATGTTTACACTTGATTTCTGCCACTGGTAAGCATACCCGCTAATAGTCGTAAGGTAGTAACCACTGCCGGTACAGTAGGTGATGGTGCCGCTGCTGGTCGTAATCACCGGCGTGGGTGGAATCCATTCATCCACATTTACGAAGGAAGACGTTCCGGAACAGCCGCTTGAATTGGTAACCGTCACGGCAAAACTGCCGGATGCAGTGATGGTAGTTGTCTGTGTGGTTTTACCGTTCGACCAGGCATAGCTGCTAAATCCACTGCCAGCATCCAGCACCACAGAACCTCCGTCGCAGAATTGTGTCGGTCCCTGTGCAGTGATGACAGGAGTTAAGGAGGAGCTAATTGTAATATTTTTTGCCGCTGAAGTTCCGCTGCAGCCATTGGCATCTGTTACCGTAACCGTGAAGCTACCGGCAGCATTTACAGTAATAGTGGGTGAAGTGGATCCGGTTGACCAGTTGTAATTGCTGAAAGTACCACAACTCAGCACAATGGATGATCCCTGGCAAACGGTGGACGGGCCGGTAATTACAGGAGCAGGATTATTATTGATAGTGATAGTAAATGAAGACGATGTTTTCTGGCAACCGTGGGCATCAGTGATGACTACTTTATAATTGCCTCCGGAAACAGGAAGGTAGTTTTGCTGCGTGGCGCCGGCAATATCAACCCCTGCTTTCTGCCACTGATAACTGTATCCGGCAATCGTTGTGAGGTAAACGCCTGCATTGGCGCAAAAAACAGTAGCACCCGTGCTCGTGCTGATTACCGGTGTTGGTGGTATCCATTCTGTAACCGTAACCAGTGGTGATGTGGCACTGCATCCGTTAGCATCGGTAACGGTAACGGTATAATTTCCAGAAGCCGTAATGCTTACGGTCTGCGTTGATTTTCCATTCGACCAGCTATAAGAGTTGTATCCTGTTCCGGCATCCAGCATCACGCTGCCACCATCGCAAAAAGAAGTTGCACCAAGCGCTGTTATGGAAGGTTGTGGCAATGCATTGACAACAATTGTTTTAGGAGATGAAGTAGCTATACAGCCATTGACATCGGTTGTAGTAACCGCATAATTACCGGCATTTGTTACAGTAATGGATGAGGATGTTTGTCCCGATGACCACATGTACGAAACATAACCTGCCGTGGCAGCGATATTGGTGCTTTGTCCCTGGCAAATGGTAGTTCCACCAGTGACGGTGAGCGATGCCGGTGTACCTGAATTAACGGTCACGGAAAAATTATCAGATGTCCTGCTGCAGCCATGTATGTCCGTAATGACCACTTTATACAAAGCGTTTGTGACGGTAGGCTGGTAGGTTTGATTGGTAGCATTTACGAGTACCGTGGCGCCTTTTTTCCATTGATAAGTGTACCCGGGAATGGTGGAAAGCGTGGATGGGTTCTCTATGCAATAAGCAACAGGTCCTGTAATAGTAACTGTTGGAACCGGAAGATCCCAAACTGTCAGATTCAGCGAGGGTGATGTGCCATAGCAGTTGTTGGCATCTTTTACTGTGACAGTAATTGGGCCGTTGGTTTCAGCGGTAATACTCTGACCGGACTTACCGTTTGACCAGGTATATTGATTAAAACCGGCTTGTGCAGACAATGTTACACTTTGGTCATAGCAGAATGAGGTAGGGCCGGTGGCAGTAATGATTGGCTGCGGTAGCGGATTGACGGTAATCACTTTGACAGGACTGGTGGAAACACATCCATTCAAATCAGTAATCATACAGGTGTAGGCGCCCGAACTGCCGACGGTGATCATATTGCCTGTTGCACCGGTTGACCAGCTATAATTGTAGTATCCTTCGGGCATACTCAGGTTGGTTGTCTCATTTTGACAGAGTATTGAGCCATTAGAGACACTGATTGCGGGAGCGGAAAGGGAATTAACAGTAATGTTTATTCCTGCATCATTTTTTTTCGAACATCCATGTGCATCGGTCACTGTTACTTTATAAAGTCCGCTTGCCGTTGGGATATAGATTTGCGCAGTGGCACCCGTGATAACGGCGCCACCTTTTGTCCATTGACAGGCATAGCCGGGAATCGTCGCCAGGGTTGTTGGATTTTCAAGGCAAAAAGTAGCCGGTCCCATGGGCGTAATGGTCGGATAGTCAGGTTCCCATACCGTTACTTCAATAGCATTTGAATTGGCCTGGCATCCATTGGCATCTTTAACGTTCACCCAATAAGTACCAGAGGTAAAGAACTTATCAGTTTGCAGATTACCACCATCCGACCAGTTATAGTTGTTATACACCTGGTTTACCTGAAGAGTAACACCCACATCATAACATCCCTGCGCAGCAGAAACGGGGCTGATGACAGGCTGCGGAAGCGGATTAACCGTAATAGTTTCTGTATCTGATGCCACGTAACAACCGGTTGCATTATCAGTGATCAGCAGATAATGATTGCCGGTAGTGGTGATAGTTGCCTGCGGTGTATTTTCCCCGGTTAAAGGCCACAGATATGTTACGTTAGTGTATGTAAAATTAGGGCCGAGATAAAGTAAGGCGCTGCCTCCCTCACAAAATGTTTTTGGATCAGTAACCTTTATGTTGGGTTTGGTAGGAACCGGATTAACGGAGGTGATGCGTGTGCTTGAATAGGGTTGCAGCATCAGTGTTGCTGGCAAGGTACCATTGACCACGGTCACATCGGCGGCTGTTGCGATCAGTTGCAAAGCAGGTGCATAACGCATTTCAAAGGTGCCACCGGCCGGAAACATGATGTTAGTAGTTAATTGCTGAACACTGCCTGTAAGGTTGAGGATTAAAGCATCTGAAGCAGTACCATTGTTGAACAGGTAGCCAAATAAGCCATTGTAATAAATGGAATCACCTTTTTCTATAGCAACCACCTGTGGGTTGGGAGTGAATTGAATCGGTGACGCATACCCTTTGTCATACATCGCATTGCCAACCATGGTCATATTGTTGCCGCAGGCTGTCAGTCCCCAGAAAGTAGTGGCAGGCTGAACCGGTGGCGGAATAAAACTTGGATCATCGCCATTCCCAAAAACAAAACCTTCCGTATCATAAAAATGGCTGCCATAGACGGCTGTGCCGCACATTCCATGCGGCGTCACTTTGGTGATCCGGTCATCCTGCAACAGTAACAATCTTTGAAGCGCCTGGTAAAGTCCATGTGTCCAGTAACCATGAGTCGGGCGTTCATGATCCGACAGGTTAAACTCCGTGATCCACACTTCTTTGCCCGGCCTCACTTTCACCATGGACTTGTTTTGTAAAATATCCCATCCCTTATAAGGCTGATAAAGCCAGTCAGGCACATCCTGCATAGTAACATCTAACTTTTCAGCGGTTGTTTCCAGTGAATCAGCATCAGCGGATGGGTAATAAAAATGAAAGGTCATGGCATCTTCCCCCTCGAGGTGGGCGAGTACGCTATCATTCCAGATCTTCCGGCGCGGAGCAGAATTTTTATCAAAAACACCCTGCGCGGCTACTTTTGCATTGGGAAAATATTTATGAATACTGTCTGCCCAAATAGTGGCTGCTATGCCATAATCTGCAGGTGTTGGAAATTTTTGAAGGATGTAAGCGGAGTCCGGATCGTCACCTTCCAGGTAAAATTCATTACCCAACTCTACATACTTCACCGGTATGCCGATTGAATCAGCATGCTTCAGCATGGCAATCTGCTCGGGGATATCAGAAAGAATCATGTTAACCCCCAGAATGGTTGCCTGAACGCCACTGGCATCTCTCAAGACTTTATAATCTTCCAGCTTATTGGGAACCTTGGTAAGAGAAGCGTATTTGTCCGGCACATTGGGATCATCATATACCCATCCTTCCCTCCAGTTATACCAACTGGAGAAAGCACCTTGCGGAAAACGGTAGACCTGTGGCTTCAGCAATGGCATTTTAGCCAAAAGGTTCGGATTTACACAGGATGATCCGCCCCTGATAGTTGTGCCGGTATTAAATCCAAACAGATCATTGGTGATAGTCCTCCTCGTTGATAACCCGGGCGCAATGGTTTGTGCATCCACTGCAGTAACTACAATAAGCAAACAGGCACAACACAGTGTGAAACAGCGTGCAAAAAATGCGGCATGTAGATCTTTATCCATAAGCAAGAAGTTAAAAGATTAACCAAAAATGGTTAACCAAATGACAGATTGCTTACGGCGATTCGTCGTAAATTGTTGCCAATCCGATAAAATAATCATGTACGGAAACGACGAAAATTACCTGCTGGAAATAGCGAAAGCCTTGCCTGATAAGCGTTTGAGCAGGTATCCATAGAAACAGACCCGTAAGAAAAAGTGTGATTCAGGCATAAACCGGGATTTTCAGTGCAAAAGGGCAACTGCGGTGATATGCCATAGAATGGCTGATCCTAGGTAAAGCATCTTCCCCAGTGAAAGAAATGATTAACCATGAGCAGCGCAAATGCTAATGCAATGGATTCCTCAACTCAATAATCCGGGATATAGTGGAAATTGTTGCATAAAGTCATGAACATCCTGACGCGTTTTATTGATCAGGCTTTCATGATCTGGGTCCATGATGATCCGATCCATCCATTCTACGATTTGCGCCATATGTTGCTCTGTCATACCCCGCGAAGTGATGGCAGCAGCACCCACCCGGATACCGGAGGTGACAAAGGCAGATTTGTCGTCAAAAGGAACCATATTTTTGTTTAGGGTGATTTCGGCGCGTACCAACACATTTTCGGCCTTCTTCCCTGATATGTTTTTGTTACGCAGGTCAATCAGCATAAGGTGGTTATCCGTGCCATCCGATACGAGCTTATAGCCGCGATCGGTAAATGCCTTTGCAAGTGCCTGCGCATTTTTTTGCACCTGTGCCATATAGGTTCTGAAACTATCCGTCAGCGCCTCGCCAAAAGCAACTGCTTTCGCAGCAATCACATGTTCCAGCGGCCCGCCTTGTGTTCCCGGAAAGACAGCACCATCGAGCAGTGACGACATCATCCTGATCTCTCCTTTCGGGGTTTTCAGGCCAAATGGATTTTCAAAATCCTTACCCATAAGAATAATGCCTCCACGCGGACCCCGAAGTGTTTTATGGGTAGTGGAAGTTACAAAATGACAATGCGGAAGCGGGTCATTCAACAGGTCAGCGGCAATCAGTCCGGCAGGATGCGCCATATCACAAAGCAGAAATGCTCCTGTTTCATCGGCAATTTCACGAAACCGTTTATAGTCATAATCTCTTGAATACGCTGATGCACCGCAAATAATAAGCTTGGGCCGCTCGGCTTTCGCCTTACTTTCCACCTCGTCCATATTGATACGGCCTGATGATTTATCTACACCATAAAATGTTGCACGGAAGTATTTGCCCGAAAAATTAACCGGTGATCCATGTGTCAGGTGACCGCCATGCGAAAGATCGAGACCGAGTATGGTATCGCCCGGCTGCAGCACCGCTAAAAACACTGCTGTGTTAGCCTGCGCCCCGGAATGCGGTTGTACATTGGCATAGGCAGCGCCAAACAGCTCTTTGATACGGTCAATAGCCAGTTGTTCCACCTGGTCAACCACTTCACAGCCACCGTAATACCTCCGGCCCGGATATCCTTCCGCATATTTATTGGTGAGGCAACTGCCCATGGCTTCCATCACCTGCGCGCTCACGAAATTTTCGGAAGCAATCAGTTCAATGCCATGGCGCTGCCGTTCGAGTTCTTTGTGAAGCAGCGAAAAAAGGAGTTCATCTCGTTTCATATCAGGAGTAAGTACGGCGTTAAAAATAAGACGATTTGCAGGAATTGCTACGGCAAACAAATTTTATAAGCTATGCGGCAAATGATCCATCATCAACTTAGTGCTATGTTTGCCCGCAGCTATCCATACGGCTGGCTGGCCATGACCGTCATCCTGCTACATACTGAAATCCATGCACCGGTTCGCCGCTGTTTTGATCTTTCGCGCAGCATTGAGGTGCACATGCTTTCTACGGCGGGTACTCATGAAAAGGCGATTGCCGGCGTCACCAAAGGCCTGATCGGCCTCCATGAAACTGTTACCTGGCGGGCCAAACATCTCGGTTTTTATCAGGAGCTTACGGTCCGCATCACGGCTTTTGATGATACCCGCTTTTTCAGAGACACCCTGGTGAAAGGCATTTTTAAGAGTATGGAACATGAACATCATTTCAAAGCCATGGGTGATGTTACCACTATGACCGATGTATTAAGATTCGAAGCGCCACTTGGCCCGCTGGGCATCATCGCTGAAAAATTAGTGCTGCGTCGATATATGAAAAAATTTCTGCTGGAAAGAAACCGTGTGATTAAAAGACTGGCAGAATCAGGTGATTGGAAAAATTATGTCGATTCCTGAAAAAGCTCATAATCCGCGCTAGGTTTTGAATCCGCACCTGCCATTTGAAAAATCCCACTGCACCGCTACCTTACCGTGCCAAAGGATGAAGAAGCAAGAAAGAATTCTTTCATCGCAATCCATTGCTGATTATCCTGCGATAGCCGGTTGCCTTTCTTTGCTGAAATGAAGACGCATCTGCTATCTTTGCGCGCCATGAACCCGTTGAAAATTTATAACAGTTTAAGCCGTTCGAAAGAATTATTTACCCCCATCAATCCGCCGTATGCAGGCATGTATGTATGCGGTCCTACGGTAAGCGGCGAAACACATCTTGGCCATTCACGCGCCTACGTAACATTTGATATTCTCTACCGCTACCTTTTGCACGCTGGCTACAAAGTCCGCTATGTACGCAACATCACCGATGCCGGACATTTTGAAGAGGAGGACCGTGCCGCGGAAGATAAAGTAGCCAGCAAGGCCAAACTCGAACGCCTTGAACCAATGGAACTGGTGCAGAAATACACCAATATCTTTCACGATATGATGGACAGGCTCAACATCCTGCGGCCCAGCATTGAGCCCACTGCAACCGGCCACATCGTGGAGCAGATTGCCATGATAGAAGATATTATTGAAAAGGGTTTTGCTTACGTGGTAAACGGTTCAGTGTATTTTGATGTGACTCGATACGCCAGGGAAAATGACTATGGCCGCTTATCAGGAAGAAGGATTGAGGAGATGATAGCCGGCAGCCGTGAACTGGAAGGACAGGGAGAGAAGCGCAATCCCGCTGATTTTGCTCTTTGGAAAAACGCTCCGGCCGGTCACCTGATGCGATGGAAAAGTCCCTGGGGCGATGGCTTCCCGGGATGGCATATTGAATGCTCCGCCATGTCGTCAAAATACCTGGGAACACCATTCGACATTCACGGCGGCGGCATGGATCTGTTATTTCCGCATCATGAAAGCGAGATTGCGCAAACCAAAATAGCCACAGGGCATGCCATCGCCAACTATTGGATTCATAACAACATGATTACCGTGAAAGGACAGAAGATGAGCAAATCACTGGGTAATACCATCACGATTGCACAGCTCTTCAACGGTGACCATCCGTTGCTCGACCGTGCCTATTCACCGATGACGTTGCGCTTTTTTATTCTGCAGACACATTACCGCAGTACGCTTGACTTTTCCAATGATGCACTGTCCTCAGCCGAAAAAGGATTGCAGCGCCTGCTGCAGGCACTGGAAACAGTGAATAAATTATCCTATACGGAAAACAGCGCTAATTATGATACTGAAGAAGACAACAGGATTCGGACACTGATCGGATCATGCACAGAATATATGAATGACGACCTGAATACGGCCATGGCACTCGCTGCCTTGTTTGAGCTGGGTTCGGCCATCTTTTCCTGGAAGCATGAACAACGATCTTTATCTTCCATCAGCAAAGAAACATTTGAATGGCTGGTTGTTACTTTCAATGAATTTGTAACCGGCATTTTCGGGCTAAAAAGTGAGAAAGACAGCAGCGACAGCCAATTGAATGGTTTAATGGACCTGGTGATCTCTTTGCGTAAAGAAGCGCGGAACAAAAAGGATTTTGCCACTTCAGATAAGATACGCGATGATCTGCAAAAGGTGGGCATTCAGTTGAAGGATGGTAAAGACGGTACGAGTTGGGAAGCATGAGGATCTGTTGTTTTTCCTCTGGAAGTGAGGAAAATCATGGGCTTTCAGGGAGGATTTTTCAGCAGGGAATTTTCCATGTAAAGTCCATGCTGATGAGCAATCAATGAATGATTGTTCCATACCACAAAAGTGTCGCTCTACCCATCACTCCAATATCACCTCTAAAATTTCTTCCCTGATATCCGCGGCTTTTTCGGTAACCGGACTGCTGATAATGGTGCCGATATTGATGGCAATAAAAAAATAAGTGTCCTTATCAGGAATGTACTCCAACAGGCAACCCGCACCAATGCCACCGCCTGAGTGGCCATAAACATTATGTTCTTTGTATGGATCGTTACTGATACCAAGACCATAGCCATAAGCGTATTGACCGGTGTCATTTTTTACAAAGGTCAGCATCTGATCCATTGAAGACGGTGTCAGCAACTGATCTTCAAATAACGCTTTCAGAAAGCTGACATAATCAGCAGGCGCCGCAATAATTCCATCATCACCGATTAATGAACCCACATTAACCTTTTGCATCGCTGAACAGTTTTCCAGTGCACTGTTACTGTAACGATCCCAATAGGAATTCACCAGGTCCGGCTGGTTAAGGTAATTCTCATCATCACGATAGTAGGAATTCACCAGTCCAAGCGGTTTGAAAATCTGATCCCGCAGATACTTCGCATGATCACCGGTAAGCTGATCCCCAATCAGTGCCAGGAGCAAATAGTTGGTATTGGTATATCGAAGCTTGCTGCCGGGCTCAAACTGCATATCATCGCCTTCAATAAAATCAAGATAATCCATGGTGGTAAAAACATGCAGGGGATGTTGCAGCAGGTAGCTCACATAAGCAGGCTTATCATTGTATTCAGCGATGCCGGAAGTGTGGTTCATCAGTTGCCTTACCGTTACTTTTTCCGCTCCCGTTACTTTTTTTGTCACCTCGGCAGGAAGGTAGGCCGTTATTTTCTCATCGAGGTTGATCTGTCCTTGTTCACTCAGCTTCAGCATGGCTACGGCCAGATATGTTTTAGACACACTTTGTGAATACTGGAAGTGGCAGGGTTGCATCAGGGTTTTATTTTCCAGCTTCGCATATCCCGCAGAACCGGCCCAAAATCCTTCGGGCGAATAAACGGCTATAGCAATACCCGGCAAACCGATGCCGGCATATTTATCAAGCAGGTTTTGCAGTTGTCCGGCTTTGGAATAACCGGCATTGATATCATCCTGAAAGGTGCAGGCGTTGCCGGCAATTTCCCAAGTCTGTTTACTGCAGGAGGAAATGAACACGACGAAGAGCAGTATCAAAAAATATTTCATGACGGTGCTGTTTGATTTTAGTAGTTAAAATGAATCCGCGTACCCACCTGGAACAATGAATAAAAGTTGAGCGGTATGCCATCATTATAAAACAGGGCTGGAACAACCTGGTAACTGATGAATGGCGACAGGTAGGTTTTTGAACTGTAGTTATTATAACCTACACCAATTCCCAATGGTACCATCAGCTGCGATTTGCCTCCGTAGGTGCTGCTGAGCTGCCCATTGGCATATTCAAATGCCTCCACAGGATGAAAAACCCGCTGCCAGCCAAGGCCTGCTTTCAGCTCGGGAAAAAAATGCTTGAAAATAGCGGGACGATATACCGTTTGTGTGTAAGCGAAAAATCCGTTACCTGCATTTTTATTTAAGTAAAAGCCTGCCTGGAACTGCTGCACCCAGTTTTGCTTTCCATTCAGGCTCACTTCCGTTCCCAAAGCAATACCTACATGCCCGAAGTTGCTTTTCAGATCCTGAAACGGAAGTGCCAGATTCTGAAACTGCACACTGATGATGATTGGGAAGTTCCGGTAATCCGATTGTGACGCAGTATCCTGTCCCTTACTGCAGGTTACCTGAAGTGCAGTCAGCAGGCAAATAAGAAAAGTTAATTTCATCATTAATTTTTTTGTGAGCGCAAATATGCAATGCGTGTCAGGCTAAAAACAAGCAATTAACCGCCAATTACCGTGAAGTGTAGCAGATTTGCCCGTGAAATGCCGTAGTTATTCAGGCTGAAACCAGGCTTTAAAGGCAGGCGCCTTCAAACGACTCACCGGAATGGCATTGGGGAATTTTTCCGTAGACCTGATCAGCACATTGATCTTACCATTTTCACCACGGTCAAATCCGGTCACTACCTGCCGGTGAACGATAGATTGCCGGTTCAGGCGGAAAAAAAATTCGGGTGGCAGTTTTTGCTCTACCGCATCGAGCGACTCATCGAGGTAATAATTTTTAGACTGCGTAGTATATAAAACAGCATATTCACTTTCAATGGCAAAGCCCGCTATCTCTGCGAATGAGATGGAAATATTCTTCTTGCCAGCCTTTACCATGAACCCGCCTTGGCGAATCTCCTTTTCCTGCAGGCGCGTGGCTTCGGTGTCTTGCCACAGGGTATAATAATGCAAGCCAATGTAAATACCATTCACTACAAGAAACCAGATGAATATGATGATAATGTCCACTGTAAAAAAAGAGACCGGCATGGGATGATCGGTGAATAACCGGTTCACCAGCATGGTTTGCAGGATGATGGCTGCCAGGCCAGCGGCGGTACTGCTGATGGTTTGAATAATAATCCGCCGGGAAGTATTTCGCTGATATGGATAAACACGATCGAGGTAAATGATAACAGCCCTGCAACACAGCCAGCCAACATAGCCTTGCTGTGTATCAATGAGGTAAGTGAATACAAGGAACCAGTTGAGCTGAACGTTGGTATAGGTGAGGTGATAATTGATAGCGGCAATGACCGGTATAAGGATGAGAAAAAGCCTTACATCATTATAGCGATATGGCTGCGACCTGAACAAAATTATTTTTTTGGACAAAAATATTCAATCAGTCCATATGGTGAGGCGCCGGTATCGCCGGCTTCCGCTATAGCAAAACCATGTTGTCCCGTTTGGCACCTCAAAGATTTTATTACAAACCATATTTATCCACCAGGTATATCAAAGCTGCCATCGCAGCCGCACTCAGCTCCAGCTCGCGACGGTTTACCTTGTCGAATGTATCACTTGCAGCATGATGATAATCAAAATATCGCTGCGGGTCAGGCATCAACCCTGAAAGCAGTTGGCAGTTTCCTTCCAGGTGACCAATATCGGCACCGCTGCCGCCGTCTTCAAAATCATACACGCCGTACGGCAAAAATAACGACCGCCAGGATTTTACTTTTTCGATGGCGGCTTTATCGCCCTCGAATGAAAATCCGCGTGGTTCAAATCCACCGGCATCCGATTCAATGGCAAACAGGTGACTTTCCCTTTTCGACTTCGCCTCAGCGGCATATTTTTCTCCGCCACGGCTGCCATTTTCCTCATTCATAAACATGACGGCACGAATGGTATTTTTAGGTCGCATGCCCAGTGTTTTGAACAAATACAAAACGTCAATTGATTGCATCACCCCGGAACCATCATCATGTGCACCGTCTCCTGTTTCCCAGGCATCAAGGTGCCCGCCCACGGTGATGAAAGTATTTGGATTTTCCGTGCCCCTTATTTCTCCGATCACATTAAAGGAAGGTTCATCAGGCAGCATTTCACACAACTGCCGGAAATATATTCTGGTGGAAGGATCGCGCTTAATCTGCGCGCTTAACTCTTCTGCATCCAGCGTGCTCACCGCGCAGGCCGGAATTTTAGGCAACGTATCTTCATAATGCATCGCACCAGTATGTGGAAAATCATCCAGGGAAGTGGCGACAGAACGCACCATTACTCCAACGGCTCCGTACTGTACCGCTTTTGCCGCGCCTGCCCAGCGGTATTGCACGCCATCACCATACGCTTCAAACGTCCTGATCTTGGTTTGATCCATGGGGTGGTTGTAGAACACGATTTTTCCTTCCACATTTTTACGTCCCAATGAATCAAGCTCCGCAAAACTATGCACTTCGACTACCTGGGCTGAGATGCCTTTTTTGCCTGTGCCGATGGAATTTCCCAGGGCACAGATAGTAAGTGGCCTTTTCGCCGATTTACCGCTTGTATAGTACGCTGTTTCCTGTTCTCCGCGTACCCAATGCGGCACCATACAAGGCTGCAACCAGACAGAATCGAAGCCATATTGCTCCATCAATCTGCGTGTGTATTCCACTGCTCCAGCCGCGCCGGGAGAGCCGGCCAGCCGCTTGCCATAGTCGCGGCAAAGCACTTCAAGATTTTTATAGGCTTCCCCTTTCATCAATGCCTGGTTGAAAAGCTGTCGGATGATCACAGAGTCACTTACCTGCGCATGGGACGCAGCAGCACTTACCAGGAAAATAAGGACGATGGAGATCATCTTCCGCAACAAACAACTCTTTGCATCTTGCCTTAGCGGGAAGTCTGACTCTCCTTTCAATGAAATATTGTTTGACGTCATATGAAGGTGATTTGTAACATTCAAAAATAAACAATGCACTGACCGGTGCAACCTGGAAATGGAAACCATTTACAAATTGACGCTTGCCTTGTCAGCCCTGGCTTTTCAAAATAGAAATCCTGCTTCGCAACCACTGAACGCTGCTAACGGTTTGCTCATTTTTCTCAAAAAAGAACATGTTTCACCAACCCGAAGCAGTGTTGCGTCCGGTTTCAATCCATTGCTGTTTTGAAATGTACAAGTCGGGATTGACTACCATCAGCAATGCACGTTTTGTTGGCAGCATTGACTTTTCCGCTTATGACAGGCCCAATTCCTTTTTCTGCCTGTCATCAATACTTCCCGGAGCATCCAGCATCATATCTCTTCCCATGTTGTTTTTAGGAAAAGCGATAAAGTCGCGGATGTTTTCCTGGTTGGCAATAGTCATGGAACAGAAACGATCAAAGCCGAAGGCAATGCCGCCATGTGGCGGTGCTCCATATTCAAAAGCTTTCAGGATAAATCCAAACTTCTCCAAAGCCTCTTCACGGCTCAATCCCAGCATGCTGAACATTTGTTCCTGCTGCGCGCGCCGGTGAATGCGGATAGAGCCGCCACCGATTTCTACGCCATTCAAAACAATATCATAGGCATTCGCCTTTATCCGGCCCGGATCGGTTGCAAAGTAGGGCTCATCTTCAGGACGCCAGGAAGTAAAGGGATGGTGCATGGCATTCCACCTCTTCTCTTCATCGTCATATTCAAACAAAGGAAAATCAAGCACCCACAGCGGCCGATATTCTTCTTTCCGGCGAAGGTTCAGGCGATTGCCCATTTCAAGGCGGAGCTCACTCAATGCCTTTCTTGTTCTTACGGTTTCTCCCGCAACAATGAGGATCAGATCACCCGGAGCGGCTTTGAATCTGTCTGAGATGAGTTTTACTTCTTCCGCTGCATAGAATTTATCAATCGAAGATTTGTAACTGCCATCCGTATGGCAGCGGATATAGATTAAACCATTGGCGCCAATCTGCGGGCGTCTCACAAATTCCGTCAATTCATCGATCTGTTTCCGTGTATAGTCAGCGCAGCCTTTCGCGCAAATGCCGGCTATCGTTTCCGCATCATCAAACACTTTGAAATTCTTACCACTCGTGGTATTCCATTCACCTTCTTTCAGGTAAACAAATTTCATTTCAAAACGAATATCCGGTTTGTCGTTGCCATAATCATGCATGGCTTCATCATAACTCATGCGCGGAAAATCAGGCAGGTCGATGCCTTTAACTTTTTTGAAAACAAACTTCACCATCCCTTCAAACATATTCAGCACATCTTCGCGCTGCACAAAAGCCATTTCGCAGTCGATTTGTGTAAATTCAGGCTGACGATCCTGCCGCAGATCTTCATCACGGAAACAGCGGACGATCTGGTAATAGCGGTCGAAGCCGGCCACCATCAGTAATTGCTTAAAGGTTTGCGGCGATTGTGGCAAAGCATAAAACTGTCCGGGGTTTAGCCGGGAGGGCACCACAAAATCACGCGCACCCTCCGGTGTAGACCGGATGAGATGCGGTGTTTCCACATCCACAAAATTTTGCCCGTCGAGATACTCGCGGACAGCACGCGCCACCCGGTGACGATGCATTAAATTGTATTGATTGATGCCGCGCCGCAAATCAAGATACCGGTAGTTCATACGCAACTCATCGCCGCCATCTGTTTCGTCTTCAATGGTGAATGGCGGCGTTTTGGCGGCGTTGAGAACGGTCAGTTGTTCCACTGCAATTTCAATATCACCGGTAGGAAGATTCGCATTTTTATTCGAACGTTCCATCACCTTTCCGGTAACGGTGATCACGTATTCCCTGCCCAGTTCATTGGCCTGTGCCGACACATCTTCAGCCTGTAACGGCTGACTCGTTTGCGCACCGGCCGGAAAAACCAGTTGCGTAATACCATAGCGGTCACGCAAGTCAAGGAAGAGCATGCCGCCGAAATTGCGAATGCGCTGCACCCATCCTGCCAGGGTAACGGTAGTTCCCGCATCATGCATCCTAAGCTCGCCGCAGGTATGTGTTCTGTACATAAGGTTATCAGTTATGAAAAGTAAAACAGGATGGCAAAAGTAGTTTTTTAGAAGCGTTGAAAAAACATTGCCCTGTTGTTGCGCTGCAATGTAGATTTGCCACATCATTTCCTGCTTCATGAATAAATCACTGTTGATTTACGCCACCTGCCTGCTGTTTTTTGCGCAACAATTGCAAGCGCAGGAATATCTGCTTTCCAGTGCAAGGTGGTCTGATATGTCGAACCGCTCAACGAGAAACACCGCCTCTGCCATTAGTATAGATAGTTCGCTGATCACGATCTCACAGGGACCGACCAACCTTTATCTGGAAATCACCAAACAGTCAAGGCGTGAAAACATCTTCACCTACGAGGTGATTGATCCTAATGATCAGGTGGCTACTGCCATCTTCTCACCGGAAGAAATGACCTTCGATTACAGAGCCGGGCCCTATTGGCTGCGTTACTTCATTACCACTATTCAACGGCCGGAAAAAGACGATGCTCCGGCCATTGCAAAAGACTCTGCAGGCAATAAGAATGATACGGCGGAAGTGGTGGAAGACACCAAAATTTACGAGACCGCCACCGTGATGCCGGAGTTTCCCGGCGGGAAAGAAGCCATGGATCGTTTCATCGCCGGGAACCTCAGGTATCCGGCGGCCGCGAAAAAAAGCAACCTCAAAGGATTAGTGACTATTTCAGCCATCGTGGAAAAGGACGGCTCGTTGAGCGACGTGAAAGTGAAAAAAGATATTGGCGGAGACTGCGGCAGCGAAGCCGTAAGAGTTGTTAAACTGATGCCAACCTGGATTCCGGGGCAGATAAAGAACGAAGACAAGCGTGTACGTATCAGTATCAGCCTGTTTTTTCCTCCGAAGTGAGGAGTCAGGAACCTTTGATTGAAAATTCCGCTGTTTACTTTATTGCCGCCTGCATACCTTCCGTTGCCATCTGCTTCAGCGATCCTTTTACGATTAAATATTGCGCCGCGATATAGGTCACCATTATCAGGAAACCCGCCATCGCAAACGGAGTCGCGAATTTATTGATGGCCAGCAAAGAGTCGCTCAGCATAAAACTCATCGCTCCGGCGAATACCAGCAGAAAACTGTGGTATTCAACCCGGCGGAATCTGTTGAGTGCGGCAATGCCCATGAGGAGTATCACCAACATATACACCAATACCGGAATTAACAGGCTGCCAAGCCCCTGGCTGATGAAGAAAAAAAACAAGAGACCATATGCCGCGAAGAGCAGGACCAGCCAGGGCTGCTGGCGAATTACTGACTGCGTGTGGTGAACCGATGTTTTTCCAAATGCAAGGATGTAACAAAGGTGCGCTGCGAGGAAACTGATTAATCCTGCCAGGAAAAAACCGGCCTCGTTTTGCTGAAACAACAGCAGCACATCGCCCAACCAGGAAAATGAAAGTGCTGCGAGCATAAAATTCCGGTGCGCTTTATTCAGCTTGCCAGACTGAAGATAATACAGGATGCCAAGCAGCAAGAGTAATAAAGGCTTGGTAAGTATCACGAGGCTATTAAAAAGTGCGCCGCCAAGAATGGCCGCGAGGTGAATTCCCGCAACAACAAAAAATGCCTGGAAGGAAAAAAGTTTAGTGCGCATTCAGGTGGTGATTCTTAGCAACCGGTGCATGATAGCATTGCTGTATCCAGAAAACAGATCCCGCTACTACCACTGCTATCGAAACAGCAATGACTGCAAAAACCGCAGTATCCTTCAGCAGGTATAACAGCGCGGCAGCGGTGAGCAGCAACCTGGTCTGTTCAATTACCAGAGCCATTGGTTTTGCTTCCAGCAAATACCCGCATGCCATCACGGCGAATGTTATCAGTGCGGCCGCCAACAACTGTTCCGTAAAAGACAAACTGCCAAGGTTAAAAAGGAAAAATGAGGCGCCGGCGAGTATGAGCAGAAATTGCAGGAGCAGATATATATTCATCGCACGACTCAAAGGCGTATTGAATTTTTCATAACTCTCTGCCTGCACCGCTTTGGGTTCACGATAACCGCCATACTTTTCGGGCAGCCAGCCTGGTTTCTTAAACAACAACCTTATTTTATCAGGCCATTCCTTAATAAGTTTTACATCGCTCCACATATTCGTGAATGGCAACAGGTGTGCGGCAACCGGATCCCATCGCTGAACTGGTGTAGTGATACCATACACCACTTTTTCCTCTTCCTGCTGAAATGTGTCGAATAACCTGTCCCAGATGATCAGCGTGCCTCCATGATTACGGTCAATATATTTGGGGTTTTTCCCGTGGTGAACACGGTGATGGGAAGGAGTATTGAAAATATATTCCAGCGGGCCCATGCCGCGAATGGCTTCCGTATGAATCCAAAACTGGTAAAGAGTATTATAAGCACTCAGCAGGAGAAACCAGGTGGTATTGAATCCGGCCAGTGCAAGCGGAAGGTAAAATGCAGCCGTAAAAACCTTTTGCAATGCTCCCTGCCGCAACGCTACAGACAGGTTATATTCTTCACTCTGATGGTGCACGACGTGACCAGCCCAGAACAAATTAATTTCATGGCTCAGCCGGTGTGCCCAGTAGTAAAAAAAATCGACTCCCAGAAAAAGGAGCAGCAACCAATACCATTTGTCCGGCACGGTAAACAGGCGAAAATGGTCGTACACCACAGCGTATAATGCGACGGTAAAAACTTTGGCGAATGTGCCAGTCACCTGCTCAAAAATTCCGCAGCTGATGTTACTGACCGCATCATTCAAACGGTAGAGGTGTTTGTTGGTAATACGGTCATAAATTATTTCAATACCAATAAGGATAAAAAAGATGGGAATAGAAAGTACAATTGGATTTATTGCCATGGTGGTAATTTAATCATGAAAAACGAGACCGCAAAAAAAGTCAACCGGCCTTCATTTCAAGTTTTACATTGTATGAAACAACTTGGGTGCTTACGGGCAACTTCCCGGTCCGGCATCCGTAGCGCTCGATGCTGCACGGCAGTCCGATTGCAGGTGTTTTACTATTTTCAGCCATGCAAAAAACAAAACTACTCCGGCAATTCAATATGCTGGAAACGTCGCGTAAAAAATTAACCAATGACTTAAAAAAATTGGATCCGGCATTGCTTCAGTACAAGCCTGCACCTGACAAATGGTCGGTGAGTGAGGTGCTGAATCATCTGCAATTTTCAGAACAGGCCTCTATCGCTTATGCAACAAAAAAAATTTTGGGCGGAAAGTCATTGAAGAAAACAGGCATGGCGGCTACCCTGCGCGCGGAAGCGCTTTCACTTTTACTAAGGTCAGGTTACAAATGGAAGGCACCAGCCGTACTGGCCGCCGCAGCGGAAAACCTGCCTTTTGAAGAAGTGGCTGAGCGGTGGACGGCAACAAGGCAACGGATGAAATCTTTTTTGGAAAACCTGCCCGATGAACTCATCATGCGGGAAATCTACAAGCATCCGCGTGCAGGAAGACTGAATGCCTTACAAATGATGCAGTTCTTTCATGATCATTTCAATCATCATCTGCCACAAATCAACCGGCTGAAGAAAGCGATCGCCGCAATCCATACAACCACGTGAAGGAAGCAATACGATGTAGCTTACTCCTGCATCTTACCATGTTTTTTTCTTTCCGGAATGTATTCATCCCGGATATAAAAATGGAGAAATGCGGGCTATAAAAACTCCGCCGGACAGATGGCTTCTGCCGGAAGTAACATGAATTAGTATAGCAACACTTGAGTCCAACGCTTACTTTTGCAAAAAAAACTAATTCATGAAATCATCCCTGCTCATCGCCTGGAATGTAATACTGACTGTAATTATTGCCGCGCTGCTGTTCATTCAACTGGGCAGCAAGCAACCAACTACTGCAGTTACTGAAATCACCCCTGCTAAATCTTCAACAGCCGGCCCGGCAACCGAAGCGCGCATCGCGACCATCAATATTGACTCGATGCAAAACAATTATACCCTCTTTGTGAATAAAAAGAAAGAACTCGAACAAAAACAGAAACAGATGGAAGCCACGCTGGCAAGAAAAGGACAGGAGCTACAATCCGACTATCAAAAAGCACAGCAACAAGCCTCCACCATGACGCAGCAGCAACTTGCGGAAACGGAACAAAGCCTGCAAAAGAAACAGGCAGATATACAGCAACTGCAAGGGCAACTGAGTGGCGACCTTCAAAATCAACTGGATAAGTTCAATAAAGAGTTGAAAGATTCTCTCGATTCCTTTCTGAAAGATTATAATGCAACCGGCAAATACACCGTAATTCTTTCTGTTGTGGAAGGCGGCCAGGTTTTGTATGCCGAACCGCAATATGATATTACCGGTGATGCAATCATTGGTATGAATGGAAGGCTTAAGAAATAGTGCCGGCTCACATTACTTATTGAACCATGATTTTTTTAACCCGGATTTTTCAGCAGAAAAATCCGCTTTGCTGAGTGGTAGCAGTGCTAAGTGATTGCTAATTTATTTCAACAGAGAAAGTGCTTCTCAAAACATCAGCAGTTTTTAATTTTGTGATGCGGGTTCCAACGGGTTTACTTTTCACTTTCCACATTCACCACTTCATACATGCTTTTTCCGTCTTTCTGAATGGGCTGATAATAGGTTTCGCCGATCTTCACATACGTAACATCGCCGATTTTTATTTCTTCACCTCCTTCCGGTAAATTTTCCACAATGGCGCCGGCTGTGGGTGGCACAACAGTATATCCATCTGATGATTTTTCATAGTAGGCACCACCGTAATAGTAATTATTGGTGGTCTCATTGATCACCACCGTTTGCGATTGCGCCGGCAATGTTGTTATGGTAGCTCCCACCGGCGCCTGCACTACCGTATAACCACCATTGCTTTGCACGTAATATACGCCCTGATCGTAGTAGTATGGCTGACTGTTAACACTCACTACCACCGCGGTAACCGCCAAGGTAGCCACAAAAAATCCCCAAGGATGCCAAACCGGTCCCCAGTAGTAAGGGTGATAAGGATGATAATAATAAGGATGGTGACAATAATACCGGTGACCACCATAAACATAGGGTGGCCGTGAATAGTGATAGTTGCTGTTTCTTACCACCGTATTCTTGTTATTATTGATATTAATATTGTTGCTGTTATCAATATTAATATTGTTATTGCCTCCGCCGGATGGCCGGTTGCCGGCATTACCATTATTGTTGCCATTTCCAGGCTTATTACCCGCATTGATATTGTTGTTCCCACTGGCTGGCTTGTTACCTGAATTGATGTTGTTGTTCCCACTGGTTGGCTTGTTACCCGAATTGATGTTGCTGTTTCCTGTAGAAGGCCTGTTTACGGAATTGTTATTTCCGGCCGGCTGCTGTGGCTTACTTACTGCATTGCCGCTACCGGAAGGATTTCTATCAGGCGGACGCTGACTTCCACCATTGATGGTACCCTTGTTACCACCGGAAGGAGTGGCAGGCCTTGACATATTAGAGGCTCCGCCGGAAGGTGCTGACGGTCTCGACATGGTGGACCCACCGGAGGGCTTTGCTGCACCCCCGCCTCCGTGACGCATTTGCTGCGCTTGCACAGTGATGGAGAAAAGTATGGCGGCAAGCAGCAACGTGCAGCCGGAAACGAATTTTTTTAGAAACAAGAATATATGCATGTGAGGTGAGTTGATCGTAAGATGGATATTTTATCGCGCCATGATAGAAATGGCACGTGCATTTGGTGGCGGAATAAATTCAAACATGGAAGCAGGCAGCACCGGGTTGATCTGCCAGTTTGAAAATGTGTTTTCATACTGCTTGGCGGTTCCTTCGTCCTGGCGGCTGATGAGATATTTCACCGGCAGGTTCATCGCATCATTAGCAATCCAAATCTGTATGGTCATCGTGCTGGATTTGGCGATGATCTGAAAACACTCTTTGCCGGCCACCGTTTTTTTGCCGTTAAAAATTATCTGATCACTGCTATTCATCAGGTCATCGGTGAAAGTAGGATAGAAAAAATCTGCGGCCGGAAAATCTATTCCGTAACTCTTGTTCACTGTATCTATAGTCTCAATAGTGGTGGGCGGCGTGCTGATGCTGACATAATTATTTTCGTCAAATGAATAATAGATCAGCTGGGTCCCATTGTACCAGAAGCCTCGCTTTCCTTTGTCACCGTCATTATAGACCAGCATTTTATCAGGCCCGTCAAAATACACCTGGTTCTCACTGAAGTGCGTATTGAACCCGACATCAGGATCATCCGCATCCTTGCTGCTGTGCAGCGTAAAACTCACTGAAGTCAAATCACCTATCACGTCACTCATGTGGTCGAGGATCATTATGGCAATCGGATCAAATTTTTCTTGCTGTGCCGAAACCGGCAGCACCCACGATATCAGCAGGATACTCACAATCATGTTTTTCATGCAGAACCCTTTATTTTTTTCCTGTTTATTTACCCGTCAGACATTGATTGTTTAAATGACAGGCCTGGTGAAGGGTTAAATATATTATTCATTTTATTGTATTGCAAATCCGGCCGTATGGCTTCCACTCGTTCCTGCTGGCTTCCTTCTCCTGATTTTAAGCAGAGGGCCTAAACAACACCGCCACATCTTTACTTACTTCAGTACATATAAACAGACGGTATTACATCCAGAAATCAAAAACATCTTGTCGCACAATCCCTTTTTTTCAGCTCAAAAATCAATCAGTCTTAACCACGCGATTACACTGCCGTGAATTTTCAAATCATCTTGCTCTACAATTAAAACAAGACTCGCCTGAGAAGTGGCATGATGTGGTTTTCCGGGATTTTTCAATTGAAAAAGCTGGGATAAAACTACATTTGGCGATTACCATCCGGCATCCGGAAAAGGATGACGGCTGCCAGTCAACAACCGCTTGCTCACATGAAAATCCGGATTGCGCTGTATCTCTTTGTTGTAGCGGCTATAGCCATTGTTGGTACGAGTCGCTGTAAACTGGCAAAAGAAGAAACGCCTTTATTCACCAATAATGAATATACCGGTAACATCTCCTGTCAGTCATGCCATCAGCTTCAGCATAGGGAATGGCTCACTTCCCATCACTACAAGGCGATGCTTCCTGCCACAGATTCTACCGTGTATGGCAACTTCAACAATGCCGTGCTCACAGCAGATGGCGTAACGTCGCGCTTCTTCAGGAAAGAGGAGAAGTTTTTTATCAATACGCAGGGTGAAGACGGGAAAAACCATGACTATGAAGTAAAATACACTTTCGGCTTCACCCCGCTGCAACAATACCTGGTGGAATTTCCGGGTGGCAGGATGCAACCGGCAAGAACAAGCTGGGATACTAAAAACAAGAAATGGTTTCATCAATATGCAGGGCAAAAGATTCCGGCCGGCGACTGGCTGCACTGGACCGGCAATGGGCAGAACTGGAATACCATGTGTTCTGGTTGCCACAGCACCAATGTGCAGAAAGGATACGACCAGGCAACTGACAGTTATAAGACAACCTATAACGAAGTGAACGTAAGCTGCGAGTCATGTCATGGCCCGGGAAAACTGCATATCGATTATGTCAACAGCAGCGATTACAAAAGCGGCCATAAAGTGACGGGGTCGCTGCTTCATTCAACCAAGTCGGAAGGTCAGCGGCAACAGGTGAATACCTGCGGCTACTGTCATGCGCGGCGGGTAGATATTACCGGTGCTGTTTTGCCTGGCCATGAATTCATGAATGATTTTATCGCGGAGCTGCCGGTTAACACTTTTTTTTATGCTGACGGACAGATGCGGGAAGAAGATTACAACTATACTTCGTTCCTGCAAAGCAGGATGTATCACCGCGGAGTAATGTGTTCCAATTGCCACAATCCGCACAGCGGCAACCTGAAGCTGGAGGGAAGCAAGGTTTGCTCACAGTGTCATTCTACATCCCGCTACAACCTCCCTTCCCATACGATGCATGCAGAACAATCGGAAGGCAGCAGTTGTATCAATTGCCACATGCCATCCAAAACATATATGGGTGTCGATCTGCGGCATGATCACAGTTTCCGGATACCGCGTCCTGATTTAACAGTGAAGTACGGAACACCCAACACCTGCAACAGTTGCCATAGCAACCAACCGGCGTCGTGGGCTGCGCAGGCCATCGAGAAAAATTTTGGTTCGGCAAGGAAGTATCATTTCGCGGAAGACCTGGTTCCGGGCAGCCTGCTGAACCGTGACAGTGAGGCGCATCTTCGCAAATTAGCCGGTGATACCGCTGTTCCAAACATTGTACGCGCTGCCGCTATTGATTACATCAGCAGGCTCAATACGGAGAGCAGCGGCACATTGCTTTTGAAATACCTCAGTGATACGGCAGCTATGGTAAGATACCAGTCGCTTAAGGGCCTTTATGGTTATGATCCCGCTTTATGGATGAATTCTGCGGCACCATTCCTCGAGGACTCTGTGCTGGCAGTCCGAATTGCCGCGGCTGAATTATTCACCTCCCTGCCGGCAAGCCAACTGCCTGCTTCGCTGCTCGTGGCATTTGGTAATTCAAGAAATGAACTGGAACGCTTTATCCACTACCAGACCGACTTCGCACAAGGTAATGTACAGGCAGGCGACTATTACAGGCGATTGCATAACCTGGATGCCGCGGAAAAATTTTACAGGATAGCGATAGCAAAAGATAACATGCTCGCCGTTGCAAGAGTCAACCTTGCTTCCACATTGAATGAAAGTGGCAAAAATGAAGAAGCTTTACAACAGCTGCTTTTGGCACAGAAAGCGGAACCCGCAAGTGATTTTATTTACTATAACCTGGCCTTGTTATATGTTGAAATGAAACAGGATGATCTTGCGCGGAAAGCTTTTCAGAAAGCGGTTGACCTGCATTCAGCGAATATCCGTGTTTATTACAATTACGCTCTACACCTCCAGCAAACCGGAAAAGCTTCGGAGGCAGAAAAGCTTTTTCTGCAGGCGCTGGAGATAAATCCTTCCGATGGTGATGTGCTGTATGCATTGACTATCTACTACCTTCAGCATAACAATGCCGCAAGAGCGAAAGAAACAGCGCTCCGGCTGAAACAGTATCATGCAGGCAATGCGAGCTATCAGCCTTTATTGCAGCAGCTTCAGCTGTAACCGGGATATTTCAGTTGACACCATTGTAGCCTCAGAGACGTCTCTCCCGGGACTGATTTTTATCATGTGATAATATGACAATCCGCATAAAATGACCCTTGAGAGCGATCGAAATTTACAGGCTTGATCACTGAAACAATGGCCATGGATTCGAATACTGAAAAAACTCCGGCAAAGGAAAGGAAAGTGAGGGGACGGGTTGAAATCGATATTCAAAAGTGTAAGGGATGCGAACTCTGCACGACAGCCTGCAAAGAACAGGCACTGCATCTCTCCGAAACCATCAATGTCAAAGGTTATCGTTACATCATTGCCAACAATGATGTTTGCACGGGTTGTGTCAACTGCGCGCTCGTTTGTCCTGATGCGGTGATAACCGTTTACCGGACTCATCCAAAGAAAAAACCTGTTGATATCACGCCGCCCGATATCCTAGATCAGCTCCGTTCCATCACCGGAATTTCAAAATGAGCAGCATATGAAAGAGACAAAATTAATGAAGGGCAATGAGGCATTGGCGGAGGCCGCGATTCAGGCAGGATGTGATGCCTATTTTGGATACCCTATTACGCCGCAATCCGAGGTGCTTGAATACCTTGCCAGGGAGATGCCGAAACATGACAGAATTGTGATGCAGGCAGAAAGCGAGGTGGCTTCCATCAATATGGTGTACGGAGCGGCAGGCGCCGGTTTTCGTGTAATGACTTCCTCTTCATCGCCTGGCATCAGCCTCATGCAGGAAGGAATTTCCTATCTCGCCGGTGCTGAATTGCCGTGCTTAATTGTGAATGTAAATCGCGCTGGTCCGGGCCTTGGAACCATTCAGCCAGGACAAGGCGACTACTTCCAATCCGTAAAAGGCGGAGGCCATGGTGATTACAAACTGATTGTGCTGGCACCCTCCTCTGTGCAGGAAATGGCGGATTTTGTTTACCTCGGTTTTGATCTCGCCGATAAGTACCGCAATCCCGTATTGATACTGTCTGATGGCGCTATCGGGCAGATGATGGAGAAAGTTCAATTCAATGATTATACAGCTCCCGCAGTGGATAAATCATGGGCCACCACCGGAAAACCCGGAACAAGAAACAGGAACTATATCACTTCTCTTTTCATACAACCGGAAAAAATGGAAGAGCACAACCTGAAACTGGAAGCAAAATTCAGGATCATCCGGAGAAAATGAAGTACGCTTTGAAGAGATCAATACCGGCGATGCAGATTATCTGTTTGTGGCCTACGGGCTTAGTGCAAGGATCTGTCAGAAAGCCATGGATATTGCCCGGCATAAAGGGATTAAAACAGGATTACTCCGGCCGGTCACACTGTATCCCTATCCTTATCAGCGGCTTGAAGAACTGGCGATCACGGGTAAAACTGATACTAAGCGTGGAACTTAACAGCGGACAGATGGTGGAGGATGTAAGACTGGCCGTAAATGGAAAAGTACCGGTTGAGTTTTATGGAAGAATGGGTGGCATGATGCCGACACCTGAAGAGATCGTTCATCATGCAGAAACTTTAATACAGTATCACCATGCAAACTGAAGAACAGGTATTAACTGGTAAAATAACAGCTTCCTGCCAAACGGAAGATGAATATGAACTGGTGTACCACAAACCCACTACCCTGGTGGATGTAAGCATGCACTATTGCCCGGGCTGTGCCCACAGTTTAGTATGCATAAACTGATCATGGAAGCAGTGGAAGAAATGGGTATCCAGGAAAGAACGATCGGTGTAGCCCCGGTGGGTTGTTCTGTATTCGCTTATGACTATATGGATATTGATATGCAGGAGGCGGGCATGGCCGTGCCTGTGCCGTTGCTACAGCTATCAAAGACTGGATGCCGGATAAATATGTTTTCACCTACCAGGGCGATGGCGACCTGGCAGCCATTGGTATTGCAGAAACATTGCATGCCATCAACCGGGGTGAGAATATCCTGATCGTATTCATGAATAATGCTGTGTACGGAATGACCAGCGGGCAAAATGGCCCCCACTACTTTACCCGGTATGCACACCACTACCAGTCCTGACGGAAGAGATGTGTTATTATGGCGCTCCTATCAGGGTATCGGAACTGATGGCAAACCTGCCCGGTGCATTTTATGTAACACGACAGGCTGTCAACAGCGCCAATGGCGTAAGAAAAAAGAAAGCCTTGCTGAATGCATTCAAATACCAGCAACTTCACAAAGGAACTTGCCTGGTCGAGATCATCGGCAACTGTCCCTCCAACTGGAAATGACACCTGTTGAAGCGTCAAAATTCATTGATGAAGAGATGATAAAAGCATTTCCATTGGGAGACATTAAAGTCCCGGCTGCAGGAGATTTGAAAACCCTTCAATCAAACACACATGAACAGTCTTAATGATCACCGGCAATTAGAAGAACTGATCGTAGCCGGATTTGGGCGGACAGGGTGTGCTGTCACTGGGTATGACACTGGCCTATGCCGGGATGGTGGAGAATAAAGAAATTTCCTGGATGCCTTCTTATGGCCCGGAGATGAGAGGCGGTACGGCCAATTGCATCGTCATTCTTTCCCATACTAAGATACTATCCTTTCTATGTTTGATTCATCGTACTCAATCCCTCAATGGATATCCTTGGGTAAAACCTATGTTTGATTCCGCAGAGGCATTGTGAAAAATGCTCAATCAGCCCTCAATGGATAAGTTTTCGCCAAAGTACTGCCGGAAAAATACCACAACCAGCTGCCGGTAAACAGGGTTGTTGGAGAACAACTTGTATGAATCGGAAGAGCCAACATTTGATCCCGGCAAACGTCATCTTCATTTAAGAACAGATATAACCTTGGTTAACTACAACCATGACGTACGATCTGCTCCTGAAAAATATTGCCAGGCATATAACCCTTACTAAAGAGGAAACCGATCATTTTACATCTTGTCGCCTGCAAAGAAATACCGCGAAAGACCCTGCTGTTGACAGAAGGGCAACCCTGCACTATTCTCAGTTATGTTCATACAGGAGCATTAAGGGCCTATTACCTGGGCAAGGATGGCAAAGAATCTACCATCATGTTTGCTATCGCCGACTGGTGGCTAACGGACATGTATTGTTTTTTGAACAGGAAGCCGGCCATGGTGTATATAGAGACCATTGAAGACTGTTATTCCAGCTCAGCCGGGATAATTTTGAAAAACTTTTTTCTGATATTCCGAAGTTCGAGCGGTTCTTCCGGATACTCATGCAGAATGCCTACACCCGGGAGCAATTGAGGATACTTGAGAATCTTTCCCCTTTCAGCCGAAGAAAGATATGATAGCTTCCTTGCCAAATACCAAAGATTGTACAACAGGTTACCCAGAAACAGATCGCCTCTTACCTGGGTATCACACCGGAATTCTTAAGTACAATCAGAAAAAACAAAAAGCCAACGCTGATTTCTTAAGATACCTTAAGCCCCGTTACACATTCATCTGTTTACTTTGCAGGACTTAAACACGTATCATGTTAATACTTATTGCAGGCCCCTACCGGAGCGGCACTAATGATGAACCGGTATTAATGCAGCAAAATTTAGATAAACTGGAATCAGTTGCATTGCCGTTGTTCCGGAAAGGACATATCCCGATGATCGGCGAATGGGTGGCATTACCATTGATCCGCCTGGCCGGGTCCAACAAACCCGGCGACAAAGCATGGGAAGAGATACAATACCCGGCAGCACACCGGCTACTGGAGAAATGTGATGCTATACTCTGGCTGGAAGGAGCTTCGAAAGGAGCTGATGAGGATGTAAGGGTGGCAAAAGAAAGGGGACTAAAAGTATATTTCCGCCTGGAAGATGTGCCGGATGCAGGATAATGACATGCCGTTGCGGAGATAAAGGGGACGCTTTTTACAAGATTTTTATCCTTGGACATTACCACAGTCATGTGCGCAACAGTCCTGATAAAAATCATAATATATCCCACGGATGATTAGGCCCCCGGCTATATATATGGTATAACTTTATCACTGTTCATCCCGCACCCGGAGTAAAAAATTAATATTTGATACTGCAACCTTTACCGGTCAAATTCACCGATATGAAAAAAAGTCATCATTACTGCTGCCATCATTTCTTTGGCTCCCTGTTCTGCACTGCACAGGTGATTGCGCTGTGCTCCGCCGGATAAAGCAGTGGTCTATTTCGCCAGGATATCTTCATTAGGCCTCGCCATCAATTTCAGCTACTTTGACAGTGCCACCCTGATCGGAAAATTCAATGGCCCGAAATACATCCGCTATGAATGTGCCCCGGGTCCCCATGTTTTCTGGGCCAGATCAGAAAACAAAGACTTTGTGGAAGCAGAACTGGAAGCAGGCAGAATATACCTGATAGAAGCTGTACCTATGATGGGAGCGTTTAAAGCAAGCGTCAGGCTGGAGCCGATAGATCCCAAAAATAAAAAAAGATCAGAAAAGGATCACTAAGATTCTTAAGCTGATGACCAAAATACCTGCTGAATCCTTTACAGCGGAAGAATTGGAAAAGGACACAAAGGATCTTGAAGAGGTGATAAAAAGAGGCCTGGAAAAGTATGCAGAAGAAAAAGCCAAAGGCAACATAATGCAAAGACTGGAAAAGACCATGAATTACATTCCGCAGCCGGCCGGTTGAGTTAGCTTTACTGATCAAGCTCTATCCGTTGCATAAAACGGGGCTTTCATTTTTAAGGATCACTTTATATCCAGGGAGATTCAGAAGGGGAAGATCGATCTTCTTCACAGGTCCCCGTTTTTGCCCATGACGGTTCACAATTGCCCGTTAAGGCCTTTACCAGGACCCTTTCACCGGATGTTCTGGGAGAAACAACTCTTATATCAGCAGAAACCTGGGATACACTGCGCATATACAGCACACAGCAAAAGATGGATATCATTTTTTTCATAAGGTGGATACACAACAAAATAAAAAAAAGGAAGTAAGACTGGCAATGGTAACTGCCCGTATCGTAAGGAACAGGTCATCTCGTATTATCACTACAAAAACACAGACCGTAATTTTCGATATATGGTCCCGGGGTCTATTCTTCTGTTTCCCGGCTGATCTTTTTCACGGTCAGGATATCCTGGCCTGTGGCATCTCCCTGTTCCTGGAGTTTGCCAAACGCTGCAGCGGTAGCATAATCGAGTGTTTCCTGTGGCTCATGCCTGTTGTACAGGCCATAGATCAACCCATACATGAAGCAATCACCACTGCGCTCCGGTCCATAACGCCATCACGGAAAACTCGGGAGAACTGTAAGGCCGGCCCCCGGTGAATAAGGCAGTATAGTATCTCACATGATCGTCATTGCCATCAAAACGAAAGGTATTGGCAACAGTTTTACATTTTGGAAAGCGATGCATGATCTCTTTCGATGTCGCTTCTGCATGATCGAGGTAGGCCTGCTTGCTTTTCCTGTCATGAATTTGCCCGTCAACATATGTTCCGAGCAAACTGTTAGCACTCCAGATATTGCCCATTAATACATCACAGTAAGCGGCCAGGTCCGGCACCACTTCTGCCGGCGCCTTACCGTATTTCCACAAACGGGAACGGTAATTAAGATCCATAGAGATCATAATGTTTTTCCGGGAAGCTGCCTCAAGTGCTTCCAGGCAGACATCTGCAACACTCTCATTCAATGCCGGGCTGATAGCAGAAAGATTGAACCACTCCACATCTCTTAATACTTTGTCCCAGTCCACCATTCCTCTTTTCAGTTCGGAAAAAGAAGAATGTTCCCGGTCATATACAACACTGCCTTTCAGATCTGCTCCCCGTTCAAGATAATATACACCGATACGGTTACCGGAAAATAAAATGGAAGAAGTGTAAATGCCTTTATACTCCAGGTAATCTATCACATGCCTGCTCATGAAATTATCAGGCAATGCCGTAAAATATTTTACAGGCACATCCCATCCTGCAAGTGCAGTGGCTACATTGGCTTCAGCTCCACCCACATACAATAGCATCGGGTTCTTCTCAGCTGTATCCTCACCGGAAGCGGGCGATATGCGAAACAATAATTCCCCGAAACAAAGTACTTTTTTTTTGTGCATACTATCTTTCTGAATAGTTATAATGAAAGCAGTTCAAATATCGCAATTTTTATTACCTGTTTGAGCCCGGCCCAATGAAAATATCTTTACCGGATGCCTGTTGCCGGCGATAGTGTATTTTTGAGCGGTATGTCTTTATTCATCACTTCGCTGAATTCTGGGAGCAACGGAAATTGTTATTATATCGGCAACGATACCGAAGCCGTATTGATCGATGCCGGCATATCCTGCCGCGAAACGGAAAGAAGGATGAAAAGGCTCGGCTTATCCCTGTCTTTGGTGAAAGCCATTTTTTGTTTCTCATGAACATATCGACCATATAACCGGCATTCCTGCTCTTAGCAAAAATACCAGTTGCCTGTATATATCACAGAGGCCACGCTTAAAAACAGCAATATCCCCGTGCAGGATCACCTTGTATAAAAATTTTCACCCTGATAATATTATCAGGGCCGGCCGGTTATCTGTCAAACCTTTTCCAAATCACATGATGCCGCCGATCCCTTATAGTTTTCTCATCTCGTTTGACAACCTCCATATCGGTGTCTTCACGGATATCGGTTATGCCTGCAGGAATATGAAGAAATATTTTCCGCAATGCCATGCTGCTTTCCTGGAAGCGAACTACTGCGAAGACATGCTGGCGAAGGGGAATTACCCGGTTCACCTGAAAAAAAGGATCAGCGGCAATAAAGGTCATTTATCCAATACACAGGCACTGGATCTTTTTGCCAGGCACCGGGGGCCGCAATTAAGCCACCTGTTCCTTTCGCATTTATCAAAAAACAACAACTCTCCTGAACTGGTGCACCGGCTGTTCAGCGAACAGGCCGGCCACACACAGATCATTGTAGCCTCCCGATACCAGGAGACTCCTGTGTTCCGGATCGATGGCGATATAGCTCCTGGAATCGTAAAAACACGAATGAAAAGCAGGCCCGGAAACCGGCAGTTGTCACTTTTTGAATGACCGGAATAAAAATCCGCATTTCCCGGTCATTTTTGGAAAAATACCTGCGCAGGAAACTTGACCAGCATACTAATATTGTATAGTTTTGCCTCACCTACCCGATCCCTCTGTAAAAATCACAAAAGAAAGTCTGTTTTCGAAACTCCGTATCCGACTGGATACTATGAATCATTTTTTTCCGAAACTCTAAAAACTTTTGTGCATGAAAAAAATCAACACATTATTGAAAGATGAGAAAGTGCAGGCTACACTTGTTGTTGCCAGTGTATTTTTGCTGACAGCGTTGATATCTGTGTGGGCCTATTTCCGTTCCTGATAACGACGCTTTGCTTAAATGAATTTAAACCGGCTTAGATGCCGGTTTTTTTATTATACTGCGACCCGGCAACCTCATTTTTCTTCACATTATTACGACCAGATGATGAC
>JBGAWA010000133.1:0-6913 GCA_044227805.1 Chitinophagales bacterium
TGGGTAATTCATTGCGGCCATGATCAGGCATGCAGATCAGTATCGTGTCATTTGCCAGCACAGGATCCTGCTGAATTTTATCCCATAACCATCCTACACCATAATCTGCTTTGTGCATGTAGCTGAGGTAATTGGTAAAATTGAAATGACAGGCATCTCGGTCGAAGCTGTTGATGACTAACAGTTCGGGAGCAAACTTCTGCAGTACCTGCCAGGCATACGAGATGTTCACGAGATCGCCGGTGAGTTCGGCAGTGCTGATGCCTGTTGGCAAAGGCCATTCAATCTCACCGGCGTAAGTCTTGTTGAGCGTTTCATAAATAAAGCTCTTGATTTTTTCACGGTCGTCAGCCGTATTAATAATTCCCGGATAATCGGCAGCGGTCTTATCGAAGTTTTTATCCAGGAAATATTTCATGGAATTGATTTTCGTGACATCATCAGGTTGAAAGGTGATGGCGTCATGCAAATACGCAAGTCCATAACTCCCGAATGTAGTAGCGGGCCTGATATAATTCGCACCATACATGGCGCCATACATTCCGTTTCTGCTGTAGTTTAAAGCAGGATAAGGGCCAAGTCCTTCGCTCATCCACCAGCAGTTAATAGCGCTTCTCGCGGGATCAGTGTGTTTACGGTAATATTCAAATACTGTGGGAGCGTCAGGATTTTGATTAAGGTCAAGAGAAGATTGAGTGTAGTTACCGGTGATTGCTGCCGTATGACCGTTGAAGTGCCCGGTTGGTCCTGTGGCATACCGCATTTCTTTAAACAGCGTGCCTTGTTTTACAAGCGGTGTTGACAGAATAGGTTGCCAGGGTGTGTAAACGAGATTGGTTGATGGACCATCACCCACCAGCATATTGCGCAACAGATTACCTGTGGTAGGAAAACCCTGTGCAGATAAGTAGGCCTGCTCTATTGACTCCTGGTGCCGAACGCCTCCGGCAAATAATACCACCACCACATGATTCACCAAGCGGTCACCGGTGCCTGCGAACAAACGTCCGCCAGGCAGCAGGTAAGGAGCTGCAAACATTCCGGCTGTTGCCAGCCCTGCCTTCCTGATGAACGTCCTTCTCTTCATTAATAATTTTGTTTTGAATTAATAGAACAGGTATTCATTCGATTGCGCGAAAGCAGCATAAATCATTTCGCTGGTGATCGTTGCATCTTTATCAATCAGGTCTTTAAAAAAGTAGGCTTCATATACTGTCGGATTCCGCAGATAGAATTTCAGGTAGGTTTCCTTCACAAATTCTGCGGTGTTGCTGCGCATCGCTTCGTTGGTGGGAACGTTGATTTCCGGATCAGCGAGTATGTTTTCGAGCAAGATATGGTTCATCAGTTCCTTGTCTCCAAACGAAAGAGCCAGTTCAGAGAGGTTATTCAGCTCATCTCCCGGAATTGATTTGTTAGTGAGGTTGGAGAAGAGTATGGAGATAAAATGCTCAGGGCTCTTTTGCTTTGTCTTTTCCGCGTTGTTGGCATAAACACTTACAGGATTCACTTCATAAATAACATTGTCGTAGATAACCTGCGGTGATTGCTCTTTTTTACAGCTTCCGAGTGCGAACAGAAGGGAGAAAAGCAACAGGAGTGTTGCGGTGCTCTTCCAGGCTTCGGGCTGATTTTTTTTAAAATCCTGCATACTCAGCGGTTTTAATTAGTTGTTTTTGAAAAGCAGGGTAGTCCTTGCTGAGTTGCAGGGAAGCAGTACCTGTGGTGAGTTCCTGCGACGTAGCATTTCGCAAAAGCAACTGGTTGTATGCTTTTATCACCAGACCCTGGTAAAATTCACTGTTGGTAGTGGAAATGGTAATGAAGTCACCTTTGCTGTTGCCATCCTGCTGAAACATAAATGCCGGATTGCCATCCACCATAGCGGTACCATTAATCAGTTCGGATTCGGAAGGTGATCGCCGGTATAGATCGCTGAAAGCACCTTTCACAAAATTCTCCGAGCCCATATTGGTCATATCATAAAAATAATTGTTGAGAAATGCAGCATAATAGTCATTCACTGTAGCCGAACCATTCATGTATTCATCTGAAATATTTTGCAGTTTATATAACCTGCTCAACTCATACTGGTAGTAAATGAAATTGTCCACATTACCGGCCAATGAGTCAAAGTAATAGACTAAGGTAACGAGCTGTATCTCATGGGCAAGTGCTGCGCTGTCAGTACCATTGATGAAATCAGCGCTGGTAAGGCTGAAAAGGACATTGTAATAGTCTTTTGAATCCATCAGTTGCTGGATAAGTGTATCCTTCGACGCATCATCCAGTTGATGGCTCTCCAGAAACAAACGGCTATCGGCAATTTCCGCCTGCGTGGGAGCCCTTCCCGCTAAATCAATATACATCCTGTTGATGTAATTGTTGATCTGAACTTCCGAAACACCGGTATAGGGTGGAGGTTCATTTCCGGTGATGGTAGTATCAATATGTAATTCATCCGCTGACTCTTTTGTACAACTCAGCCAGGAGGCAGAGAAGATCAACCCTGAAAAAAACAGCAGGAGGGGAAGTCGCATCTGTCAATTTACAAATAATCTCAGAAAAGCAATTTTATGTGTGTTGGTGGTCATTGACCTGCGCTTTGTTCATTCAGCAGTATGTACTGCGTGATTTTTTTTATGGAGAAAAATCCATGTGTCAGGCAGTTTCGTAATTACCTCGATTTTCTTCACCCAAATAAAAATCCTTATGAAACAAAAGCTTAACACACTTGTAAAGGCGGGCCTCCTGTTGCTGGTTGTCGGCAGCCTCCTTTACACAGGCAGCCAACGCGATCAGCTGACAGCATCCAGTCACCGCGAAGCGCCGCTAATCTCCGATGATCCGTTGGCAGACAACACGGATCTTTACTGCTTCCGCTCACCGGAAGATCCGAACAGGATCATCATCATGGCCAACTATATTCCGCTGGAGTTGCCTATGGGTGGTCCTAATTACAGCACCTTTGGACAGGATATCAACTATGAGATCCATATCAAAAACAATGCGGCCACAGTGGGCGATGACATCACCTACCGTTTTAAATTCGATGCCGTTGATGAAGATCCTACCACCTTTTTCAACATCCGGCTTGGGTTGCAAAACATCAAGACCACTTACAAATGCCTTAAGAGCGTAGGTGGCAGTCCTTTTGAGAAAATTGCGGAAGGCCCAGTGCCACCCAATAACATTGGCCCGCGTTCCATTGAGGATCCTGTGGTAGGACTGGGAACAAATTATGATCAGCTGATCAATGATGCCATCACCACCGCAGAGGATGGTTCGATGATCTATTGCGGTCCGGCCGATGATCCTTTCTTTGTTGATCTGGGTGGAATTTTTGATCTCGGACAAACACGAAATGGCGGAACCGGCGCTGATGCACCACGCGATGGCATTGCAGGCCGCAACGTGCATGTGATCGCGATGAGTATTCCCATCAGCAAATTGCAGAAAGACGGCAAGAATGTACAACAGGCCGCTAATATTCTCGATGGCGACTTTGTGATTGGTGTGTGGGCCTCTGCCAGCCGTAAAAAAGTGAAAACATTAGATGGTGAAGGAGGGGCCGTGAGTTCTGGAAAATATGTACAGGTCTCCCGGTTGGGTATGCCATTAACGAATGAGGCGATAATTCCTATCGGGAAAAAAGATCTTTGGAACTGGACTACACCTTACAATGACGCGCAGTTTGAAAAGTATTTTACGAATCCTGAACTGGCGTTGTATATGGATGATGCATTATTTGGAACGGCTGTTCCTGCATTATCGCAGCTTCGCATTCAAAAAGCATCACAGTCGGTGCTCGGCAATGTGAATTTTGGCAATGGCAATGACGGCCTTTATGTGTTGTATGGAAATGCAGCTACTACCGGAACGGCGCTGGATCCCAATATTTTTGGCAGTTACCTGTTACGCGACAATGAACCGCGCTCGGTGGACATCCTGCCGATATTCTATACCGGTGTTCCCAATCTTGCTCCTTATCAACTGGCAGTAGGCAAGCCCGACGGCAATCCGCTTGCAGCCGGTAAACCTTTTGTGAATAATTTCCTTCCCACATTCGGTGATATGCTTCGCCTGAATATGGCTGTGCCGGTTACGCCGCGCGACGATCCGAAATTCAGTTCGGAAGGGTTGATACAGGCGGCGGTGCTGGGCTTGACTGATCCTGCCTATAATGGAACGACCGAACTACAGTTTATTCCCAACATGGATGGATTTCCGAATGGCAGACGACTCGAAGACGATGTGACACGTATTGAACTGCAAGCAGTTGGTGGTGTGGCCCTTGCCGCCATCGGACTGTGGTATGATGACCATACGATAGGAATCGGTCAAAGTCCCGTAACACAAGACCTGTTGGACGTATTGACTTATTCCACCGGCGTTGAGTCCAATGATGCACCCTTCAAAACATCTTTCCCCTTTGCAGCCAGTCCGTGGAGCGGATATGATTATCATTATAACTACACCTACTAATCAATTTTGTCAACCACAACTAAATTAAGAGACATGAATTCCCTGATAAAAATTTCTGCAAAAGTGGTGCTTGTAACAGGTGTCATCGGAGCTTTACTGTATTTCACTTCCAGGCATACAGATCTTGAAGCATCCAGCCATCGCGAAGCGCCCATGATTGCCAATGATCCATTGGCTGATAACACCGACCTTTACGCATTCAGAAGCCCGGATGATCCCAACTACATCACTATCATTGCCGGTTATGTTCCGCTTCAGTTGCCGCAGGGTGGGCCGAATTACAATTCATTCGGTACTGACGTTTCCTATGAGATTCACATCAAGAATGATGCATCCACCACAGGCGATGATATCAAGTACCAGTTTCGTTTCAGGAAGGTGAATGAAGATCCTTCTACGTTTTTCAACATTCGTTTAGGTGCGCAGAACCTCAAAACCAATTACACCTGCTGGAAAACGGAGAATGGCATTTCCAAGAGCATCGTTTCAAACGGTGTAGTGCCTCCGCCGAATATCGGACCGCGCTCCATAGAAGATCCTACACTTGGATTGGGTAGTACCTATGAAGATTTATACACTTCAGCGGTTACAACAGCTACCGGATCAGGTGGAGAGATCATTTACTGCGGCCCTGCCGATGATCCGTTTTTTGTTGACCTCGGTGGTGTTTTTGATCTTGGTCAGACACGTGCCGGCGGAACAGGGGTCAATGCTCCGGTTGATGCGGTGGCCTGTCATAATGTGCATGTGATCGCCATGAAGATACCCATTTCTACCCTGCAAAAAGACGGTAAAAATGTGAGCCAGGCCGCTAATATCCTGGATGGCGATTATGTGATTGGTGTTTGGGCTTCTGCCAGCCGTAAAAAAGTCACCACGCTGAAGTCAAATGGTTCTACCGTGACCATTTCCGGTCAGTCGCCTTTTGTACAGGTATCGCGCCTGGGAATGCCGCTGACCAATGAAGCCGTGATTCCGATCGGTGACAAGGATTATTGGAATTCTACTACGCCTTATAATGATGCAGATTTTGAATCCTACTTCTGCAATCCGGAGTTAGGGCTTTATATGGATGATGATCTTTTTGGCGGCGCCGTACCCGGATTAGCTCCATTGCGTATTCAAAAAGCATCGCAGACTGTTTTAGGAAATGTTGACTTCACCAATGGCGCTGATGGTTTGTATGTGCTTTATGGCAATGCAGCTACGATCGGAACGGCACTTGATCCGAACATATTCGGAAGTTATCTGCTTCGCCAGGGACAGCCGCGATCGGTGGATCTGCTGCCCATCTTCTACACCGGTGTGCCGAATCTTGCGCCCTATCAGCTGGCAGTGGGAAAGCCAGATGGCAATCCGCTCGCTCCCGGAAAACCGTTTGTGAATAATTTTCTCCCTACGTTCGGTGATATGCTGCGGCTGAATATGGCTGTTCCACCTACACCGCGCAACGATCCGAAATTCAGTTCCGAAGGCCTTATACAGGCAGCAGTGTTAGGCTTAACGGATCCTGCATACAATACCACCACGGCACTTCAGTTTATACCCAATATGGATGGCTTCCCGAATGGCAGAAGACTGGAAGATGATGTAACACGCATCGAACTGCAAGCAGTCAGTGGTGTTGCCCTTGCCGCCATCGGACTCTGGTACGATGATTATACTATAGGAACAGGACAAAGTCCGGTAACTACCGACTTACTGGATGTACTGACATACACCACAGGCGTGGAGAAAAATGACACTGCATTTCGTACAGCGTTTCCTTATGTACAGGTTCCCTGGAGCGGCTATGGAAAATGCAGCGGACCGGCCGGCGTCTATTTGACGGGCATGAGGGCAGGAGGGTTGGATATTGGTGCACCGGAAATGGTGGCCGTGCAGAACTATCCGAATCCATTTACGGATTTCACCAACTTCAAATACCGTTTGTCAGCCGATTCACGCGTGACAATCCGCATCATCGACCTCACCGGAAAATTCATTGCAACAGTAGAAGACCAGGGGAAGAAAGCAGGCAGTTATGAAGTGCGCTGGAATGCACCTGCCAGTCTTCCGACAGGTGTTTATATCGCCACGATTGCTTACAATGGTATCATCACCACTACCCTTAAAATTAATCATGTGAAATAATAGATGAGTGTAATTTAAAAACCGGATGTGCTGATATTTCAGCCATCCGGTTTTTTGATGTTTATGATTAAACCCACATTTTGCAGTTCAAAGCGGCAACGGGTTTAACCCCGACGTAGAACTGCTTAGGGTTTGTGAAACATTTTCTTTTCTTAACAAATTGAGCAAACCCTTAGCAGTTCTAAGGTACTGTCTTCATTTTCAAATTTATTTTCAGAATTCTTTAAGTTTGCACTTACGGAAAGAGGGCCTCGGACGATACTTTGTACCGATGTCCATCTTGAGTAGTGCTGCT
>JBGAWA010000134.1:0-6987 GCA_044227805.1 Chitinophagales bacterium
GCCACCACTGAAATAACGCCGGTGAAACCAAATCCAATCAGGGGTAAGGTGAGTAGATCATCACCGGAAATCGCCAGGAAATCTTTGGGTTTTTCTTTTACAATATGCATGCATTGCGCAAAATTTCCGGACGCTTCTTTCACTCCTATAAAACGTTCACTGGCTTTTGCTAACCGGATGGTGGTAGAAGCCGTAACATTGGAACCCGTTCTGCCGGGCACATTATACAGTATTACCGGAAGCGGGGCAGCCTCTGCTACTCTCATGAAATGTTGATAGATGCCTTCCTGCGTTGGTTTGTTATAATAAGGGCTGACGGAGAGCACAGCTTCATATCCTGCTTGCTGAAATTGCTTCACGGTGTCAACCACCTCAGCAGTATTGTTACCACCAATGCCTGCTACAAGCGGCACTTTTCCGTTTACCGACTTTGCAGTAAACTTCCATACTTCATTTCTTTCCTGCTTGCTCAGTGTAGCCGTTTCACCGGTGGTACCCAACGATACAAGATAGTCTATACCATTTTCGATATTGAAATGAATGAGCCTGTCAAGTGCATCAAAATCAATACTGCTGTCAGGTTTGAAAGGGGTAATCAGCGCGACGCCGGTACCTTGTAATTTTGTGTGGTTCATTTTTGATGAAGGTGTATTGGAAGGAGGAAGAGGAAGCAATATTCCATATTCAATATTGAATCGGTAAATATCAGTTTTTAATTATCAAAAGGCAGCTTCGGGTTTAAAACGGATCCATTTTTTTGTTTACTCAAACCATTTCAATATAGTACCGCACTTGCTCCGTTAACTTGCGCAGATCTCTGTCGCCCTTCATATCAATCATGAAGTCGTAGGCATAGGTTTTCTGTTTGTCATAGTGGCCTACTCTGAACGAAGCTTGTGAAAAAGCGGAAACATATTCCAGCGGAAGGGATTCATCAATATAAGCATTGATGAGGATATCGAATTTTCGGGCGATAAACTCTTCCACCAGCGCTCCATTCGGCTCAAAATGCCAGTTGACGCTTTTTCTGTTGAAGTAAGGAAAATTAAAATTGATGGCAGGTTTGGGGAAATCATAGAATCCCAGCAGCACAACCTTTTTTCGTTCTTTTCGAAGCGCATCAGCAAAAGAGTTTACAATGGCTGTACGGTCGGTATCGGAAGCATCGAACAATATCCCTATTTCACGCGCATTGGAAAGATTCACGACCTTTCTGGGGACTTCATGAAATTTCAGTTCCTTTCTCAGGAAATAGAAATGAGCTGTTCGGCGCAGATTCATCAATAATTGCATGGCCATTATTCTTCAAAAAAGCCCATGGAAGAAAATTTCTGAATCCTTGCATCAATACGTTCTTGGGGAGTTAAATCTTTTAAGTCAATGAGGTGTTTCTTGATTTCCCGCTTAAGTATTTTTGCCATCTCCTCCGGATTATTGTGCGCGCCACCCAAAGGTTCTTTGATTACCCCATCCACCAGTTTAAAAGCGTACATGTTTTTTGCATCGAGCTTTAACTGTTCGGCAGCCTGTTCTTTAAAATTCCAGCTATGCCAGAGAATGGAAGAACACGATTCAGGTGATATCACTGAATACCAGGTGTTTTCCATCATCAGCACACGGTCCCCGATGCCAATGCCCAAGGCACCGCCGGAAGCTCCTTCACCGATAATAATACAGATGACAGGTACCTTGAGCAAGGTCATCTCATAAAGATTCCTCGCAATGGCCTCGGCCTGTCCACGTTCCTCGGCCTCCAGACCGGGAAAAGCGCCCGGTGTATCAATGAGTGTAACAATCGGGATGTTGAATTTCTCCGCCAGTTTCATTAAGCGCAGCGCTTTACGGTAACCTTCAGGATTGGCCATTCCGAAGTTCCTGTATTGCCGCTGTTTGGTATTGGTCCCTTTCTGTTGTCCGATAAATAAAACGGTTTCATTATCCAGTTTAGCAAACCCGCCAACCATGGCTTTATCATCACCCATGCAACGGTCGCCATGCAGCTCGATGAATTTGCCACACATCTGCGAAATGTAATAAAGCGTATAAGGTCTTTCAGGATGCCGGGAGAGCTGTACTCTTTGCCAACCGTTGAGATTAGTGTAGATGGCTTTCCTGGTCTCCAGCATTTTATCATCCAGCTCTTTTATGGCAGATGCCATATCAACCTTTCCATTTTCACCGATCTTCTTCAGCTTGTCCAACTGTTCCTGTAGCTCTTCAATCGGTTTTTCAAAATCGAGATAGGTCATGCAAAATTTTTGTGAGAAACAAAATTATCAAAATATGAAGGAAAACGAAGCGAATAGTTTTTTTGAAAAGAAGAAAAGTTTACTTTTGCCAGCCTTAAGATTTTGGTCCGGTAGTTTAGTTGGTTAGAATGCTGCCCTGTCACGGCAGAGGTCGTGGGTTCGAGTCCCATCCGGACCGCCAAATACATAGATAACGCCTTGTAAATCAGTGATTTACGAGGCGTTTTAATTATCAAGGTAAACATAAGGTAAACATTCCCACCTGTGCATGTAAGTACTTCCTTTTTCCAGTTAAATTTAAAATTGCACGCTGCTGTTGCTCTTATTTGCGCTTGTATTCCGCATGAACTCAGCTGTTGAATAATAGAAGAAATCGAAAGCAAAAAGCAACTGTCTATCTTCGTATCAATCCGGAAAACAATATTATCACAATGAAAAATGAAAGCATACCAGAAACAAATGATGAGGTCCCTAAAGACGATGATTTTGCAATTGATACAGCAGAAATTTTCATAAATGAAATCGAGTTTAGAAACGACCCTGAACATTTCAAGTGTAAAAAATCTCCGGATGAATTAGTGCAAAATCTTGAGCATATAATTCGCAAACTTTTGGTAAAGTACGCTGAACCTACAGTTGATTATTCGGATGATAAAAAGGAGTATTTAATCGACAAGTTTGAAAGATTTAAAAAGGCTGATCTCTCCGATGCTCCATTTCGAGTGGATTTTTTTGTAACGGCTTATGATAAACCTGGGAATAAGAATGGAGACAACGATCTTTCATTCAAAGGCACCAACTACTATTATTTTTATAGCTACAACACAACGTTTATTGTTAATAAGAGTAAAGTAACAGATGACCAGTTTGAGGTTCTCTTCGCCTTTGCACTACGGCATTGCGATTTGATGCAGATACATTCATTCCTGCACTTTCACTTACTGAACAATTTCGAAGGCAAGCTAAAGCAATATTGCCAATATCTTACCCAGATCAACAGAAAATTCGGAAGTACGTTATTTACAACTGAGCTATCTGATTCAATCAAAGATTGGATTTCAGATAATGAAATCAACACAATAAAACCTAACGGAGAGAAGATCAAAACTTATTTAACTGTAAAGCAACTAGCATTCCTTTTCAGAGCTTTAAAGGAATGTAAGTTAATAGAGGGCAGTAACGCACAATTAGTAGGCAGAGTAATGAGTAAAGCTTTTGATTCAAAGGCAAAGGAAGATTTAAGTGCGGGTAATCTAAGCAAGCATTTCTATGATCTTACCGATGACGCCGTTGAATTTTGGCTGTTGCTGTTTCCAAAACTAGAAGCTTTTGCGAAAAAACAACAGGAAATAAATCGTAAGTAACTTATTGAATATCAAGCAATATGATTAGGTAGTACTACCCCCTGCTACTACCTGGATTACTTCCGTAGTATCATTTTTACTCCATGTTCATTTCAAAAAAATTGAAACAATCATGGAAGTAATCACAATTGAATCCCAGGCATTCAAAGAGCTGTTAAGTCAACTACAGCAAATCAAAGCCGGCATAGAAGCCGGGACTAAAAGCCCGTCAGACCCATTGTTGGATAACAACGATGTGTGCAAGCTGCTGAAGGTGAGCAAGCGAACGCTCCAGAACTACCGCGATAATGGGGAACTCTCATTTAGCCAGATAGGTGCAAAACTATTGTACCGTGCAAGTGATATTGATGATTTCCTGAAACGGAACCTTAAAAAAGCGTTCCGTGCAAAGCCCTGAAAAAATATCTGGGTGAAGGTTTCAGAACATTTATAAAGAGAATCATCAACAAATCAATCCGCATGGCTAAAGAAAAAATAGTCAACCTCTACATTGATGCAGAATGGTATTTAAACCAGCGCATCTTCCTGATCGGTTATTCCTACGACCGGAAAAATTTCGGACAGCTTTACGGAAAGAAGCTTACACCGAAAAATTTCAAGAAGCTATTTGACAAAGTTACCGGCAGCGTTTTTTGTTACGGGCCAGATACCGGCATGCTCGAAAAATTCTTCAAATGGAAATTCAGGAATAAATTCCGCTGCGTGAACCTTATGAAAGTTTTCAAAGACTTCATAAAAAAAGGAAGCTTCAAATTAAAAGACCTGGAACACAAGTTTGGAATCCGTCGCAAAGTGATGAAATACAAAACCAGCATCTTTCAGATTTGGGGTGATTGGCGCAATCCGAAGAAAAAGAAAGCAGTGCTTCATTATAACCGCGAAGATGTAGTTAATCTGGTAAGGCTTGCCGGGAAGATTTTTATAAAATTCAAAATCAGAAGTACTTATCTTGAAAAAATTCGACTCAAATAGAAAATGAACAAAGCATTTAGTAATATTAGAGGAACTTAAATATAAGTGTCTCCTGATTTTTCAAATTTGTGAAACTCAAGGATTGAGTACATTTGTTAGTACTTGTGAAGCAGTCAACCTACATACAGAGAATCTTTCAGGGACCATTGTCCTGATGATCCTGTATATGCATTTATGCCTTGGTTGTAATGGTATAATATCATGTTGCGGTGAGGAACAAGAAGATCATTGTTCAGCAACTTCCCACCATGAAAATGAAGATGGCGATTGTCAGAAGGATCATTTGACTTTCTTCAGCACAGTGGGCCAGAATCAAGTTCTTACCGCAGAGGTCATTAAATATTTTCCATTAGTCATTGCAATCAATTGTCCGGCTGAAATAAATCAGCCAAAAGATGTTTTTCATATTTCAGAAATCTATACCGGATTTCATCCGCCTCCTCCCAAGAAAGATGTCCGCATCTTTATTCAAAGTTTCCTGATCTGATTTCCCTCTTTACCCTGTAAGTTGTATTGCTTACGGGGCATTCGTGTTTATTGCTATGGCAGTAAATGACGTATTCAATTATCATTAATTCAAAGCAATCTCAAAATCAAAAACAAAATGAAAAAAACAATTTATACATTAATCGCTTTGCTATTTGCAACAACGATTTCCAATGCACAGGCACCAATTCCAAATGGTGGATTTGAGGATTGGACCAACATGGGTATGTACGACAACCCGGATAACTGGACAACTCTGAATGACATGACAGCTTCTATGGAGACTTTCACATGCTTGCAAGGTACCCCTGGAAATCCCGGAAGTGCTTATATCAAGCTTACAAGCAAAACGATAGGTGTAGCCGTAATTCCAGGCATAGCAGTTTGCGGAACAATTGACGAGTCAACTATGCAGCCCACGACTGGTTTTTCGTACACTGATCGCCCTCAAAATCTCACTGGCAAATGGCAGCACATGATTTTCGGAAGCAGCCAGGGCTTTATTGATGTGCAACTCACACGTTGGGATGTAATGGAGCAAACACGTATCACTGTTGCGTCAGCACATAAAAATCTTACTGGCATGGCTATGAGCTGGGCCGCCTTCACCATTCCACTTGTTTATACTGATGGAGGCGATCCTGATACTTGCATTATCGTTCTGTCGGCAAGCGGCACTACCCCTGCAAACAATGATTACCTCTGGGTTGATGCACTTGACTTTACGGGTACTGTGACAGGCATTTTAAATATTACCGAGGATAAAAGCATCAACATGTTTCCGAATCCGGCGAATAACTCTCTTAGCATTGATCTTTCATCATTCGGCAATTCAAAAGTGCGTGTTCAAATTACTGATGTGCAAGGTCGTATTGTGAGAACTGAAAACCAAGTGGGCACAACTGCCAAAGCAACTATTGAAATCGCGACTCTTCCCAAAGGAATTTACGTGCTCAAAGGTTCATCAGAAATGAAAACGTTTACTGGCCGATTCACTAAGGAATAAGTAATGGTACATTTTTAATACATCCTTTATTCAAATAAATTCAATCGCAAAATCAAAAACCTATTACAATGAAGAAAATTTTCGCATTCGGATTTTCATTACTTGTGTTCATACAGGTTTCGAAAGCTCAGCAATACGCAATGGATTTCACCATGAGTGATTGCAACGGAACCGTACACAACTGTTTCAATACTCTCGATTCAGGCAACGTGATCATCATGGAATTTTTTATGACCTGCAATGCATGTATTGACGCCGGCCATGAAGTAGAAGGGATGATGGCTGATCTGGACCCGCTTTTCCCAGGAAAGATAAAATTCTACCAGATGGGATACACCAACAGTTATTCCTGTGCAACAGTTATGAATTTCATTAACACCAACGGATTCAACAGTGTTCCCTTTGATTCGGGTGCAGCATTGGTAGCGTATTACGGAGGGTTCGGCATGCCTACCCTTGCAGTAATCGGAGGATCTAATCATAAGGTGCTTTACACAGGTGTTGGTTATTCTTCCGGCGACACTGCTGGTATGGCAACTGAAATAAAAGCATTCTTCAATTCAACGGCAGTGAATGAACTTCCTGATATCGCAAGTGCTGTGAATGTATTTCCCAATCCTGCAACAACCCAGTTCGATTTCCAAATGAACCTGCAAAAAGCGGCTGATGTAAAGATCGAACTGCTTGCTGTTAATGGGGGAAGTACAGCCATTCTTTCAGATGAAAAAATGAATCCTGGATTCATTCGCAAAACATTCAGCACAGCGAATTATTCTCCCGGGTTATATCTTTTGAAAACAACGGTGGATGGAAATTCTTTCTACAAAAAAGTGAGCATCTCGAAATAATATGAACCGTGCAATAAAATCTCTTGCATTGGCAGCAGCACTAAACTGTGCTGTTGCTGATG
>JBGAWA010000135.1:0-6809 GCA_044227805.1 Chitinophagales bacterium
ATTCATATCATTAACCGTTAAAAGCAGTTTCGATTAGTACGGTACCCCTTCAAAAAGTTATATTTGCCCCATACATCCTGCAACGCCAGTACTCTTAAATTTTTCAATCCATTCAAACTACTCATTTTCTAAACTACTAAATCCTACTTTATGGCATTTCAACTTCCTTCACTACCCTATGGCTTTGATGCACTCGAACCGCATATTGACGCCATGACGATGCAAATCCACCACGATAAACACCACGCTGCTTATGTTACCAATTTAAACAAAGCGCTGGAAGGCAATGATGCGGCAAGCTGGTCGATTGAAGACATCTGTAAAAACATTTCAAAATTCCAGGTGGCTGTTCGCAATAATGGCGGCGGTCATTACAATCATTCATTGTTCTGGTCAGTCATGAAACCCGGTGGTGGTGGCGCGCCGAAAGGTGCTTTGCTGGATGCCATCATCAGCCACCTAGGCAGCTTTGAAAAATTCTATGAAGCATTCTCTGCTGCTGGCACTACCCGCTTTGGTTCCGGCTGGGCCTGGCTGATTGTGGACGCGAATAAGAAGCTGGCAGTAACTTCTACACCCAACCAGGACAACCCGTTAATGGATGTAGTAGAAGTAAAAGGCACTCCTGTTCTTGGCATGGATGTATGGGAACATGCTTATTACCTGAAGTACCAGAACAGGCGCCCGGATTACATTGCTGCATTTTGGAACGTGATTAACTGGGATGAAGTGACTCAGCGCTTCCAGGAGGCGATGAAGTGATTTTGCGCCATACTATACATCACACATATGAAAGGGCTGCGGCCCTTTTTTTGTGCTTTTTCCAACCTGGCTTTTCAACCCGGATTTTTCAGTAGAAAAATCCCGCTTCGCTACGAATTAGCACTGCTAAGGGTTTTCTCATCTTTTCCAAGAAAAGAAAAGAAAATGTTTCGCAAACCCTTAGCAGTGCTGGGTCGGGGTTAAACCCCATGCTTTTTTGAACTACAAAATGTGGGTTCAAGTATTATTCGCGCTTCGCTCCCTTTTTGAATATACCCGGATGAGCAGCTAACAGATGATAGATGAAAGAATGAAAAATCTACAACTCTGATTGCTATAGATTTGCTATTCCACCGTAACGCTTTTTGCAAGATTCCTGGGTTGGTCAACATTACACCCGCGCAGCACGGCTATGTGATAGGCCAGCAACTGCAATGGAATCACCGATAATAAAGGCGTCAGCGATTCTTCGGTCTCAGGAATCTCAATCGTAAATTCTGCGAGGTCGCGGATGATTTTGTCTCCTTCCGTCACGATGGCAACAATACGTCCTTTCCGGGCTTTGACTTCCTGTATATTGCTGAGGATTTTATCGTAGGGTCCTCCTTTGGTGGCTAAAACAACAACCGGCATTTCATCATCTATCAAGGCAATCGGGCCATGCTTCATTTCAGCGGCGGGATAGCCTTCCGCATGGATATAGGAGATTTCCTTAAGCTTTAACGCACCTTCCAGTCCTACCGGGAAATTATAGCCACGGCCGAGGTAGAGGAAGTTGCGCGTGTCTTTAAAAAAGTCGGCGATGTACTTGATCTGTTCATTTGTTTTCAGTACCTGTTTCACCTTATCCGGAATGGAATCAAGTTCATTGATGAGCTGATGATACCGTGATTGCGTGATTGTTCCCCGTTTGCGGGCCGTGTACAAAGCAAGCATGCTCAGCACAGTTACCTGCGCAGTAAATGCTTTGGTGGAAGCCACACCTATTTCCGGCCCTGCATGTGTATAAGAGCCTGCATCCACTGCCCGTGAAATAGATGATCCCACTACATTACAGATGCCGAATACGGTTGCGCCTTTGGATTTGGCCAGTTGAATAGCAGCCAGCGTATCAGCTGTTTCGCCTGATTGCGAAATGGCGATCACAATATCATCCGGCGTGACGATTGGATTGCGATAACGGAACTCTGATGCGTATTCCACTTCCACCGGTATCCTTGCCAGGTCTTCAAACAGGTATTCGGCAACAATAGCAGCATGCCAGGATGTATTGGGCTGTTCATATATTTCCTTAAGCATGAAATGATCATACCCGCCTTTCTCCAGCATTTCGAGTTTCAATTCCAGCTCTTCAATGTAGGGTGTCATTACTTTGTTGCCAATGGTTTTAATGGTGAGGTCGCTGTTGCGGTTCAACACGGCAATCTCTTCATCATTCAGGTACACCACATTTTTAGTAAACTCCACAATTGGGGTTGCGTCAGAAGCAACAAAGTATTCATCATCACCAATTCCGATTACAAGAGGACTTCCTTTTCTTGCAGCCACGAGCATATCAGGATTACTTTTCGCCAGAATCACTATGGCATAGGCACCTACCACTTCATTGAGTGCAATACGCACCGCTTCGGGCAGATCCTGTACCTCATTCACCATAATGTCTTCAATCAGGTGAATCAATACTTCCGTATCGGTATCTGATTCAAAATGATGGCCACGTAAAAGCAATTCCTCTTTCAGTGTCGCATAATTTTCAATAATACCATTGTGAATGATGGCAAGGCTTTTTGTTTCAGAGAAGTGCGGATGTGCGTTCACATCATTGGGTTCGCCATGTGTTGCCCATCGTGTATGTCCGATGCCGATTGTTCCATTGGTATTTTTATCGGCTACAAATTCTTCCAGAGCAGACACCTTTCCTGCTTTTTTATATACATGAAGGCCGTTGCTGAGCAAGGCAACTCCGGCACTGTCGTAGCCTCTGTATTCAAGCCGGTGAAGACCCTTAATGAGGATGGGGAAAGCCTGCTTATTACCTATGTAACCGACGATTCCGCACATGCTGAGTGAATTTATTTTAAAGGTAACTATTCAATGGGTGTGTAGATGATATTGAGCATTGTCTTATACACATCATTCCGGTTGCCACCACCTGCCATCAGGCGGTCGGCTGTTTCCTGCGCACTATTATTAATTAGAAATAAACCGTAGTCGGTGATCTTGCCGTCAATCAGCAATTGAACCTGCTGAGAGATGCTGAATTTATATTGTGCCACTGTATCGCCGGGCAGGATTCCATAACTCACCCTATTCCCGCCATAAGAAGGAAAGGCATGGTTCACATCATCATTGTCAGGGATCGCTTTGATTTTTCCGGCACTGTCAAGGGTAACAATCAACAGCTGCAGCGGCGGCGTAAATACACTGTCTGCCCTATTGGGATCGAGCCTTTGTGAGATCACCAGCTCAGCCTTGTTGATGATCACATCATGCAGGTTCAGCAAATCAGGAATGCTCACCCTTGTTCTGATACCGGCCATGGATTGGATGAAGATGAGGCTGTCGCCATCCTGTGTTTCGCCCTGCAGGTGGCTGGCCACCACCGTGCCGGCATAGCTGTGACGAAAATAATTTGTCTTTACTTCACTGGTGCTGATCGGGAAATTGATATTCAGCCCGCTCTTAGCTGGCGTATGCCAGTAAATTCTCAAACCACTCACGGAGGAAAGCATGCCGAGATAAATCATGCTGGCGGCATAAGGCGTTGCCGCCGTGTCAGGTTGTATCAGCAATCCATGAAGGTATTCTTTAAATGCTGAATCAGTGGCCAGGCTGGCTTGCCCGGACTGATCGAGCAGATCCTGACCGAATCGGTCGGAAAGCCGTATCCGGAGGTGCGGCGGAAAAGTGACACCCAATACTTCAATACTGTCCTTGAGGTCCGGCACTAACAGTTGCTTCCTGCCCAAAACTTCAGCACTTGTGGCAAATGACTTATTGGAAAAATAACCATCATCCGGCTTGGGGCTCATCTTTTCGACGACTTCATGAACCGTAAATGACTGGGGAACATCACCGTAGCCATACGTTTTAAAATAAGCCATGGTTAGCACAACGGAATCGATGAATAAGGTATCAGGATTGCCGAGGTCAATGGCGGTTGTGGGCAATTGGAATTCGGTGAAAATGGCGGCGTATGATTTTCCAAAAATGGGATCATACATATTGCCCAGCAGGCTATAAAACTGGCTGCTGGTAACCAGCGAATCCTGTCGCATGGGAGTTGTGACCACTTTAAACGTATCTGTAAAAGTGGCATTAATATCGGATGAAGCCGGCAAAATACCGACACCAATCTCCGTAGTTTTATTGCAGGAAAAAAGTGCAACAACCGCCAATAGCAGACAACCGGCTACATTCCTGTGCGTCATATTCTCGTCCGGTGTCTGTTGGTGATTTGCATGGTGAATATCGAATCTGAATACTGGAAATGGTAATGCTAAACAAACAATTTATACTGGACACTCATTTTTTATTAAGCGATGCATAAAATTCCTGGTAAGCGGCCGATAAAGTTTCGCCATTCATGTACTCCATCACCGGCTTGTTCTTTTGCGTTTTCATAAAAGTTTTCAGTGTCTTGTCTATCTTCTGATCGCCAAGTATAATGGCATCAGCATGTGCGATGCCGCCTTTATTCAATCCCGTGAAATCCCCTTTTTTATAGTATTCGAAATCCGCATCCTTAATGTCTTTGTGAATCAGTGCTTTGGAATTGAATGATTTGCTCAATGACCCTTCAAAAGGATTATCGTAAACGGAATAAACCACTTTTGAATTGTGAAAAACAGGTTCTTTTTTGTAAACCGTCTTGATATACATCGGCACCAGGCTGGTCATCCAACCGTGGCAATGGATGATATCCGGTGGCCAGCCCCACTTCTTGACTGTTTCAAGGGCGCCTTTACAGAAGAAAATCATGCGCTCGCCATTGTCATCATAAAACTTATGATGCTCATCGGTGAAATCGTATTTGCGCTTAAAAAAGTCTTCATTATCAAGAAAATACACCTGTAGCCTGGCTCCCGGCAATGATGCTACTTTGATAATCAGCGGAAAATCATCATCGTCAATAATGATGTTCATCCCTGACAGCCTAACCACTTCATGCAGCCGGTGTCTTCTTTCATTAATGCTGCCAAACCGGGGCATCAGTACCCTTACTTCCATTCCCTGGTTGAGCAGGTGAACAGGTAATTGATTCGTGATGCGTGCCATCTCTGATAACACCAGGTATGGTTTCATTTCCTGCGTGATGATCAGTACTCTTTTTTTATTCATCTGGGAAATTTCAATTTGGAAGGAGGTTTCAAGGGCAACCTCTGAAAAACAGTGGGCAAAGATACTAAAAAAAAGCCTGATCTTTTCCAAAAGTCCGGATATCGTGCGGGGAAACCCTACCCCTGAAATACGGAAATCACCATTTCATTTCACCACCTGATAGATTTTACCTCATGGCAGGGAACCGGAATGATCTGTTTATGTTAAATGCTATCTTTCGCGCCATTTCCCAAAAACGACCTAAGTGATTCAGTTTAAGACAACAGCAGTATCCGAATATTTGAATCTTGCCAAAACTGCCGGCAAAACGATAGGCTTTGTGCCTACCATGGGCGCCTTGCATGCCGGTCATCTTTCACTGATAACGCGAGCCAAAGCCGAAAACGACCTCGTGATCTGCAGTATCTTCGTCAACCCGGCGCAGTTCAACGACCCAAAAGACCTGGAAAAGTATCCCCGGCCCATTGAAAATGACATTGAGCTGCTGATTATTGCCGGATGTGACGTTCTTTTTCTTCCTGATGTTGCAGCTGTTTATCCCGACGGCCTCCACCATTTGAAACAATATGACCTCGGTCACCTGGAATCATTTCTCGAAGGTGCTTCCAGGCCCGGACATTTCAATGGTGTGGCTAATGTGGTTGACCGATTTCTGGATATTGTGCATCCGGACAGGCTCTATCTTGGACAGAAGGACTTCCAGCAGGTGAAAGTCATTGAACGGCTCCTTGAACAGAAAGGCAACTCGACCCATATCATCATCTGCCCAATTCTCAGGGAAGCAAACGGTTTAGCCATGAGTTCGAGAAATATCCGGCTCACGACAGATCAGCGGGAAAAAGCGGCTATTATCCATAAGACTTTATTATTTGCCAGTGAAAGTTACCGGTCATTTACACCTGCTTCACTCAAGAAAGAATCGATCAGGCAACTGGAGACCCTTGCCGGTGCCACGGTAGATTATTTTGAATTTTGTGACAGCAGGTCATTCACCCTTGTGCAGGACTGGAACAATGCGCAGCATATAGTGGCTGTAACAGCAGTATTGGTTGGTAATGTAAGGTTGTTGGATAATATGATGCTTCAATGATTTTGTACCGTTTTTTTCTCAGACCTTATCGTAACAACCATAATTTCTTTACATACTGCTGATCGTTGGCCGTTACACGAAGCGAGTAAATAGCAGCGGGCTGGTCAGACAGGTCCACCACCGAATGATATAGTACAGCATTTTTTATTTCCTGATGAAAGATTACCTGGCCTAAAGCATTCACCACCTCCACCCTGCAGTTAAGCAGGCCATTGTTCATTTGTATAGTAAATATTCCTGTCGATGGGTTAGGAATGATGCGGATTCCATCATCCGCAATGGCTCCATCAATGCCGGTGAGGGTGATAAACTTAGTAGTTGCATTTTTACAGCCATGCTCTTCAAATACTACTACGGTATAGTAACCACTTTGTGTAACAGTATAGGACTGACCGGTGGCACCGGGAATATCTACACTGTTAAATTGCCATTGAAAAGCAAAGGCAGGACTGGAAGTCAGCAACGGCCCATCCTGGGTTATCGATGGAAATGGTGGCGTTGCATACACCGTTACATAATCTTCCAGCAACAGCGTATCATTCCCATCCGTATTGGTGGTGATCAGAGAAACATCATATTCACCCGGTGTATCATAACAGATATTGGCCGGATTCTG